>JAYUOX010000024.1:0-20384 GCA_043760595.1 Cytophagales bacterium | reverse complement strand
ATAAATTATTTCATGGAAAAGTGTCAGTGGAGTTCGCTTTGGCAAATTCCTTGAACATTCCAGCGGTGAAATTATTGAAAGAAATCACTACGCCTGTTTTAGTAGATAAACTCAAAAAAGCTGATTTTCAAGCGGTAAAAAAGAATTCCTCAAAATTGGGATTATCCTTAGTTTTGGGAGGGTGTGGCGTTACTTTGGAAGAGTTAACAAATTTGTTTTCGAGTTTTGCGAATGAAGGGCAATTTCAGAAAGCACTTTACCTCACCCCCCAACCCCCTCTCCTTAATGAGAGGGGGAGAATTCGTCCGACTTCTCCCCCTCTCATTAAGGAGAGGGGGTCGGGGGGTGAGGTGTGTTCCCCTGAATCCACCTACTTAATCAACCAAATTCTAACCCAAATCACCCGTCCAGATTTACCTAACAACTACGCCTATACGTACAGAATGCCCAAAATTGCTTGGAAAACGGGAACTTCTTTCGGTAAAAAAGATGCTTGGAGTATTGGTTATAATGCCAAATATACGGTTGGCGTTTGGATTGGAAATTTCTCAGGCGAGGGCGTTCCAGAGCTTTCGGGGGCTAATATTGCCACGCCACTTTTATTCGATATTTTTAATACGATTGACTATAATTCATCTTCAAAATGGTTTAAATCACCCGCTGGAATTGCCTTACGAAAAATTTGTGTTGAGAGTGGAGATTTACCTAATGCGTTCTGTATCAACCAGATAACGGATTATTGTATTCCTTCTGTTTCCAGAATGACTTCATGCACGCACGCCAGATACGTGTATGTGAGTGCGGACGAACAAATGAGTTATTGTTCACATTGTATGCCTGATAGTGGAGCAATTAAAAAGACATTCCCAAACCACGCCCCAGAGTTGGTGAGTTGGTTTGAGACTAAGCATATTCTCTACGAAAAAGTACCTAATCACAATCCAAAGTGTGAAAGAATTTTCCAAAATGATGCCCCTCAAATTGTCTATCCCGTGGATGGTTCGGAATATATTTTGGATAAAAACGATACCCAAAAGTTGATGCTAAATGCCCAAGTCAGAAATGATGTGAAGGAAATTTACTGGTATATCAACGACAAATTACTGCAAAAATCAACGCCCAATACGCCCATTTTCTTTGAACCAACGGCAGGGAAAGTTAAGATTTCTTGTAGTGATGACAAAGGGAGGAATACGGATATTTTTGTGAAGGTTAGGTGGGAGTAGGGTTGGTTACTGGTTATTTGTTGTCGGTAATTGGTTTGTTCAAGCATTTCTTCTGAATCATACGAGCATCTATATTCACTATAAAACAAAATAAGCCCCTAAAAATCAGGAGCTTATTTTGTTTATAGAAAACGACAAAACATATTAGAATTTACAGATATATAAAAGTCCCCAGATTTGTCAACTTTCAAAAAAGTTGGCAAATCTTATTCTAACAAGTTATGTCGCACTCTACATAATCTATTTAAAAAACTTCAATTTCACCACTTCCTTCTCCGTCAAAAACCGCCAAGAACCACGTGGGAGGTCTTTTTTGTTTAATCCTGCAAAAGTGGTACGGTCAAGTTTTAGTACGTCATAACCCAAAGATTCAAACAAACGTCTCACAATACGATTACGTCCCGAATGAATTTTAATGCCAATCACCATGTTATCTGGTGTAACAATTCCTACTTCATCCGCTTTAAATTCACCATCTTCGAGGGTAATTCCTTTCAAAATTTGCTCTTGGTGTTCGGCGGTTAAAGGCTTGTCGAGTTCTACTTGATACAATTTCTCAATTTCATTTGAAGGATGCGTTAATTTATCCGCCAATTCTCCATCGTTCGTCAAAAGCAACAAACCCGTTGTATTTCTGTCTAAACGACCCACTGGATAAATCCGTTCTTCACAAGCATTTTTTACTAAATCCATTACCGTTTTGCGGTCGTCTGGGTCTTCGGTTGTGGTGATGAAATCTTTGGGTTTGTTAATTAAAACGTACACCATTTTCTCACGACTCAATTTTTTATTACCCATTTTCACCACATCGCCAGGCTGAACTTGATGTCCCATTTCAGTAATAACTTCTCCATTCACACTTATTTCTCCTGCCTTAATAATATCATCTGCCTCACGACGTGAGCAAATTCCTGCATTGGCAATAAAACGATTCAAACGAATTTCAGAGCTGTTTTTTTTTTCAGACGCTTCAATATTCTTTTTAACTTTCTTTGGAGCGGTATCTCTGTATTGTCCTATTTTATAAGTTGGAGTCCATTTATCAGATTGTTCTGCTGGATTATGAGCTTTAAAAAGGTTTTTTCCTCCAAAATTCACCTTTGCTGATCCAAAAGTCTTCTCAGGTTTTTCAGTTCTTTCTGGTCTTGGTCTTTTCTCATCGGTAGAAGGCTTATCGCCAAAACTTGGGCGAGGCTTATTGAAATCTCCTTTGTCAAATCTTTTGGCAACGGGTTTTCTTTTATCGGCTCCGTAGCTAAACTCTTTTTTATCTCCGTAAGGTTTTCTTTCTCCTGTAAATTCTCTTTTTTCACCGTAAGGTTTACGTTCGCCAGCATTAAAATCTCTTCTTTCTGGACGTTCTGAGTTAAATTCTCTTTTTTCACCGTAGGGTTTTCTTTCTACCCTCTCCGCCTGTGGGATAAATGGTTTTCTTTGTGGCACTTCTTTGCCTAATTCACGACTTACATCATCTCTTCTCTGACGAGTCTGTTCCCTTCTTTCGGGAGTCAAATCAACTTTTTCGATTCGCTTTCTCATTTTTCTGTTTGTTAAAATATTGCAACATCACTGCTGTATAAACTTGTACGATTATTTGTCAAAAAACGAGCCATTTTTATTTGTAAATAACTCTATTTCAATAAATTAGCCTTCATTTTATTGAAGGGATGGCAAAGGTACGATTATTTTTGAAATATTAAAAAACTTTTTAAAGTACAATTTTTAATATTTACACTACACTCCCGTTACTGAAAGATTCACACCCGCCGCCATTGTCAAATTTCCAAAATTTTCCAGATTTTTGACAGACGCATTGGCATTGAGCGTTACGGTATGCCCTGCACATATACGAGCGTTCTCAGTCGTGAAAGGTACTCGCCCGCACGACCACGTTTTTTCATCGTGCCAACTGCCAGTTTTTATACTACAAACTTCATCGGTAAATAAAGAAACAGTATCAAAAGATTTGTTCAAAAAGAGTGAAGTCGCTTCTGTTTTACTTCTTCCGAACCAATCGACGAGAATATCCCAATAAATTCTTCGGAAGTCGATTTGCATTTTCAAATCCTGATTACCTACCATTCCGTTCAAATCAGTCGGAAGATTGGAATAACCGCCAATATTAGGGTTTCTGCCTACGGTTTGGCGTTTTAGGCTACTGCCAAAAACAAACATTGGGGCTGCTACTCCGTGGTCTGTCCCTCTGCTGGCATTGGAATTTGCCCTTCTTCCAAATTCTGAAAAAGTGAATCCTACCACTTTGTCTTCAAGTCCTCGCAGTTGTAAATCATCCTGAAATGCTTTGATTCCTGATGAAAGTCGTCCCAAAAGTGTAGCATGATTTCCTGAGTTATTATTCGCTCCCCCACCTGAATCTACCTGTCCCGAGTGGGTATCAAACCCCCCAAGTGAGATAAAATAGACTTTTGTTTTGAGTCCCCCGCCAATCAAACGAGCCACAATTTTTAACTGGTCGGCTATTGAATTTCCTGTTGGATAAACTGGTGCAGGAGTGAAATTTCCCGCATTATGAGCCGTAGTGATTTCAGTTGAGTAACCGATGGCTAAAATCTGTTGATCACGAATGAATGAGATTAAATTTGCCGCTTCGCAGGCGTTGTTACAAGGCAAATCAACGGGAGGGAGATTATTGCTTCCTCCTCCAACCAAAGCCGCATAACTGACTGGGTCATTAATGGCAACTGCCATAGGCTGGTTACTTCCCAAGAGTGTTGTTGAGGTAACAAATCCGATTTGAATAGCCAATGGGTCTTCCATTGTGGCATTCTGATTGTCTCGGTCAGTAACGGGAGGTGTTGGAAAATTGGCAAAACGATCTTCCAAATATCGCCCTGCCCAACCTGAATCTACTTGTACGTTGGAGTCAGTGGCGGTCATCCAAATATCCGTAGCCCTTTGATGAGAATAACTGGGTGTTGGATATGCCACGGAATGCACAACCGACATTTTGCCATTATCGTACATTTGCTTCAAGCCCGTCATACTTGGATGTAAGCCCGTAGAGCCGTCTCCCAAGGGCAAAACTGATGCTTGTGGAATAGCAATATTAGTCCTTAGATTATTGTATTGTATCATTTGGTCAAGAGGAATAACGGTGTTCAAGCCATCATTGCCACCATTCAAATAAATAATAACCAAGGCTCGGTCTTTGGCAAGTGCATTGGTTTTTAATAAGGATTGTACCACAGGAGAATTGATACCGAAGGCTTTTACACCAAAACCTTCTACCATTACAGGTAATAAAAAAGAGGATGATGCGGCAAGGAAATCTCTACGTTTCATATTTTTATGGCTTTTGGCTGTCAGCTATTGGCTTTGAGCTTTTTTTAGACTAAATCTTGTTTTATCTGTTGTAATGAACTGATTTTCAGTTAAATGAAATTAACTCATACCTCATCACTTATACTTCATACCTCTAAAAAATCTGAAATTCAGCCATTCTAAAAAGAAATTTTATTACATTTTCCATCCGAACACGTACCGCAGTTGTTCTTGCAGCAAGATTGGTGGGAGTTGCTGTTTTATACAAATTCCATTCAACTGTCCACGAGGTTCTGGGAATGTTTTGCATCATAATTGTATCAATCAAGAAATTCTTTTGATTGGCGTTTAGTCCCGTAGCCAAAAGATTTTTGATTAATAAATCCACTACTGATACACAATCGGAGGCATCGTAATAATTGGGAGCTGGCGTTGCGGGTTTATCGACCCAAGCCAAGAAATCAATTTTAGGTCGATAAACGGGAGTAACTCCCGAACCAGTAAAAATAACATCATTGTTGTTATTAGTTCCCCCTAATTTCCCTGTTATCATACAATCTCCAAATCTGTTACGCAAACCAATTATCGAAGCACTAATCCAGTTGCGAGATAAACCAGGCTGATAATAAGGGTCATAACCAAACACAGTGGGTTGTTCAAAAATAGGCATCTGCATTTCGCTCAATCGGTCATGAACAAAATCAGTATATCTTTTATAAGTTGTAATGCTATTCAAATTATTTGCTGTAATCGGTGGAGCAGGGAAACCCAAAAATTGTAGCGTTCCGATAACAAATTCTGTAGGGGCTTTTACCATTGAGCCAAAGTTTTCTTCATCATAAAAATGTTCAGATGATAATAATTTTTTTATGATAGGCTTAATCTCAAAGGTTCTATTTGTAACGGGATCTTGACTTTTGAAAAGATTAGCCAATGGGATAATCACATTATCCTCAATAGCTTGGGTAACATTAGGATTAACAAAAAAACGGTAAAGTTTTCGACAAATAAACTTTGGTGTTTCGGGATGACGAAAAAGCATGGTCAATAAATCATCCAATTCAGCATCTCCTGCGGTAGCATAGCCTACGGGGGCAACCGAACGTCCCGTAATGACAGTTCCCAATGTAGGATTTACAGGGTCTGGATATTTTGCAGAAAACTGTTTATTGGTTGTATCATGGCGTGAAAGGGTAAATTTTGAAATTACTGAGGTTGAGGTTGCTTTATAAAAATTATCATATTGCCAACCCGTCAAAACTCTTGCCGCCGCTTTTACATCGTCTTCTGTATAATTATTATTTCCTGCAAAATCCTTTGCACCCATTACAAATAATTCTTGCAACTCACGAGCGTAGTTTTCGTTGGGTTTATTTTTTTCGTTTTCATTCCCATTGAGATATTTGAGCATGGCTGGGTCTTTGGTTATATTAAACACAAAGTCTCTGAAATTACCCAAAATACTGGATTTAATGAGGCTAAGATACTGATAATTAGCACGATACTCAACCACCTCAGATAATTCTGTAACAAAGTGATTTTGCCAAAACAAGGTTAATTTCTCTGTCAGCGAAGGATTATTGGTCTGGGCAGCCATCAAGCCAATCCACCAATTTCGGAGGTAAGACCTAAAATTAGAATTTCGAGAATTATCATAATTCAAGCCGATAAAAGTTTGCCCAGCAGTTGCCTGAGCAACATCCAAATCTACTGGTGGGGCAGGATTGTAATTGATATTGTTTATCAAAGTATCAATTGCCAAAGCAGAGCTTATTCCTGTAAAAGCGGAGATATGACTTTGGGTAAGTCCAAAAGTTGTCCTTCTGAGAAAATGAGTCGCCTGAGCCACTGAGAGGGGCTGGGCATAAGCGTCCAGAGAATAATTCATAAAACTGAAACAATAAGGATTAATAATGGAGTTTTTGTAATAAATAAGAACGAGAGTTTGAATGAGGGAGCAACTTATTTTGATGCGTTAATAATTGTTAAATTTAGAAATAAAATTTGATTTTTTGTCGATTGAAAGAATAAGAAATGAGTAAAAGGTATTTTTAAAAGATGTAATTTTGGACATGAACAAAATTCAATATCAATACAAACCCGAAAACTTCAAACTCTCTGACCCCAATAAGTACGTTTTAGAAAACTTGCGGTCTGAGGAAATGATATTGTCACTAGGACCACAACACCCTTCTACGCACGGGGTTTTGCGGATGGAAGTGATTTCGGACGGTGAATTGGTGGTGGATGTCATTCCACATTTGGGATATTTGCACCGTTGTTTTGAAAAACACGCTGAGTCTTTGCCCTTCAACCAAATCATTCCTTACGTGGACAGAATGGATTATTTGGCGGCAATGAACTCGGAACACGCCTACGTAATGGGCGTGGAAAAGATGTTGGATTTGACGGATAAATTGCCCAAAAGAATCGAATATATCCGTGTTTTAGTAGCTGAAATGAACCGCATCGCATCCCATTTTGTGGCGATTGGAACGTATGGGCTTGATATTGGGGCATATACCGCCTTTCTGTGGGTAATGCGAGACCGTGAGCATATCCAGCGATTGTTGGAGTGGATTTGTGGGGCGAGAATGTTGTATAATTACGTTTGGGTCGGGGGATTGTTTTATGATTTGCCCGTGGGTTTTGAGGAACGTTGCACGGAATTTGTCAATTATTTAAAACCCAAAATGATTGAATTGCGTGAACTAATCATTGATAATAAAATCTTCGTACAACGGACGGCAAACGTGGGTGTTTTACCGATGGATTTAGCCATAAATTATGGTTGTACGGGTCCTGTTTTGAGAGGTTCAGGTTTGAAATTTGACCTTCGGAAAGTAGATAAATATTCAGTTTATCCAGAAATGGATTTTGATATTCCCATCGGAAAAGGCGAAATGGGAACGGTGGGGGATTGCTGGGATAGAAATTACGTAAGAGTCCAAGAATGCGATGAATCCATCAAAATCATTGAGCAATGCCTTATCCAACTCAAAAATGACCATAAACGTACCCAAGATTTTGACCCACAAGCCTTAGTACCCAAGAAAATTCGCCCACAAGCAATGGATTTTTACGCTCGTGCCGAGAATCCGAAAGGGGAATTAGGGTTTTTCTTTCGCACAGATGGGCGTTCGGACATTCCTGTACGACTGAAAGCCCGTGCGTGTTCCTTGCACAATTTGTCAATCATTCCAGAAGTGAGTCGTGGGGCGATGTTGGCGGATTTAGTGGCAATTATTGGGTCGATGGATTTGGTGATGGGGGAGGTGGATAGGTAGATGTTAGAGAACAGAGTTTAGATATTAGAACTCATGTTACGCAAAACCTCTTTGTAACGGATTAAAATCCGTTGTTAGGATATAACCCGTCCCGATGGGACTTATTCGTTGAAAATAATCCCAGAGGGATGACTGGTTTCCTAACAACGGATTTTAATCCGTTGAAAAATACAGTTCTGCGTACCATCAGTTAGAACATAAAATCCCCTGCATTACCTATGAAAAAACTAATCATTATCACCCTCCTATTCTCCAATTTCTCCTCATTTTCTTTCGATGATGGTTCAGCCAAAATCATTAAAAAATACCTCAAAGCCATTGGTGGGGCGAAGGAATGGGAGGCGGTGAAAACTATTAAAACTGTGAGACATATTGATGAAAAATCTTCCTTTGATTTTACAGAAGTGATTTTTATTTTGAAAAATACAGGTTATCGTGCGGAGCATTTAGTCATTGTTGGAAGTCCGATTTTAAAAGGCTACTACAACAATGAAGCATGGGGAGTATCGAATCCAATTGGTATATGGAATAGTAAAAATTCATCTGACAGTATTAGCTTGAAAAATAATAAGAGCTATCAAAAGAAAGAGGTTCTATTTAACCACGACAACGGTATGGAAATATCTTTCAAAAAGAATAGTTACGACACTGTCAGTTTTAAAAATGTTAAGATTAATCAAAAAAATCAAATTCGTGATATTGACAATAAAGAAGCTCAATTTCTAAGATGGCAAACGCAAACTCCTTGGAATTTTATTAATTACGAGACAAATGGTTATAGAGCAATCTACAAAGGAGATTCAAAAATAAGTGTAGATGAAGTTTCTGAGGTTGAGATGATTTCAAACAAAGGAGATACAATACGATACTTTTTTAATCAGAAAACATATTTGCTATTGAAAGTAATTTGTAAAAATATGGAAGTTATGTATTCAGATTATAAACAGATTGGAAACGTAAAAATGCCTTATGGAGTTGTTGAAGCAGCTATTGACCACAGATTTCCTCATTCTGATCGAATAACCCCAAGAATGACTTGGTACACAATCGACCAAGTAAAACTCAACGAACCAATGGACGAAAAAATATTTATGAAACCCAAACAATGACGTTTTGATAAGGATTAATTCATAACAGGTATTATATTTGCTTTCGATACTGAATCAACCGTAATATTGTCTCTTTAAAATTTATAGTATTGGGCTTAGGAGTTAGGATTTTTGGGTTAAGGAATTGCTTGCTAAATCCTTTGTCCCAAATCCTAAATCCTAAGCCCTAACCCCAAGAATGGAACACAAAAACATGGACAAAGCCACCGCAGCGGGTCTGCTGGTAGCAATGGGAATTATTTATGGCGACATCGGAACTTCTCCGCTGTACGTTATGCAGTCAGTTATAGGCACTGAAACCGTTGATGCACGAACAGTCTTGGGAGGTTTATCTTGCATCTTCTGGACGCTTACTCTTCAAACAACCCTCAAATATGTAATCCTCATCCTGAGAGCCGATAACCGTGGCGAAGGTGGTATTTTAGCCCTTTTTGCTCTTGTGCGTAGGCACGCAAAATGGCTAACTGTTCCCGCAATTATTGGGGCAGCGACGCTCTTGGCGGATGGAGTCATTACGCCGCCCATTTCGGTAGCCTCGGCAGTTGAAGGTTTACTCAAGATTTATCCAAATCTCGAGACTGTTCCAATCATCATTGTTATTATTACGGGACTATTTATGCTCCAAATATTCGGAACGGGGTTTGTGGGTCGTGCCTTTGGTCCAGTGATGTTGATATGGTTTACGATGTTGGCAACCTTCGGAATTATCTGGATTGCCCAGGATTGGTCTATTCTAAAAGCCATTTCGCCTTACTATGCCTACGATTTACTGACCAATCCACACGGAGGCGATGAAGGTTTCTGGATTCTGGGGGCAGTCTTCTTGTGTACAACGGGTGCAGAAGCATTATATTCTGACTTAGGACACTGCGGACGTGGAAACATTAGAATCAGTTGGATTTTTGTAAAAATATGTTTGTTGCTTCAATATTTTGGACAAGGAGCGTGGTTAATGACTCAGCAAGGGCAATTGCTGAATGGCAAAAAACCAATCTTTGAATTAATGCCAGAATGGTTCTTGATTTGGGGAATTGTTATCGCAACGGCTGCCGCTGTGATTGCGAGTCAGGCTTTAATTTCGGGTTCATTTACTTTGGTTTCGGAAGCTATCCGCTTGAACCTTTGGCCCAAAGTACGTTTGCATTATCCATCCGACCAAAAGGGGCAACTGTACGTACCGAGCATGAATATTTTTCTGTGGTTGGGTTGCATTGGTGTAGTTTTATGGTTCAAAGAATCATCGGCAATGGAACACGCCTACGGGCTTGCTATTACGCTTACGATGTTGATGACCACAACATTGATGGCGTATTATCTCCACATCAAAAAATTTGATATGTGGTGGGTAGTGCTTTTCATTGTGGTTTACGTTGCCATCGAAGGGGCATTCTTGGTGGCTAATTTGCGTAAATTTATGGAGGGCGGTTATGTTTCTTTGTTTATTGCGGGGACTATTATTGCTCTGATGGTAATTTGGCACAAGGCTAATATTATCAAAATGCGTTTGACAGAATACGTGAAATTGGCGGATTATATCGAACCTCTCAAAGAATTGAGCCAAGATATGAGCATTCCAAAATACGCAACGCATTTAGTATTTATGTCGAATGCAGGGCGTTTGAACGATATTGAGAATAAAATTATTTACTCCATTTTCCAGAAACGACCCAAACGGGCGGACATCTACTGGTTCGTCCACGTGGACACGATGGATGACCCTTATACAATGGAATACAAAGTAACCGTCCTCGAAACGGACGATGTTATTAAAGTAAATTTCAAATTGGGTTTCAAAGTAGAACAAAAAATTAACCTCTATTTCCGAAAAGTAGTAGAGGATATGGTTCAAAAGGGCGAAGTTGATATTACCTCACGTTATGAGTCGTTGAACAAGCAAAACGTCATTGGCGACTTCCGTTTTGTAGTCCTTGAAAGATTCCTTTCGTTTGATAATCAGTTATCGCTCGTGGAAGGAATTATTATGAAGGCATATTTCTTCATCAAAGACTTCACACCATCCGAGGACAAATGGTTTGGACTCGATACTTCAGCCGTGAAGGTTGAGAAAGTCCCTTTGGTGATTCGTCCTATGGAGAATGTGAAATTGAAGCGAATTGAGGCGTAGTTTTCTGACAATATTTATCCCCATATTCTAAATAACCCTATTGTGATACGTAAACTATTTATTAATCTGATAGAAATGACAACGGTAACATAATCCACCACAAAACGGAAAATGAATGGCGTTAAACCTGATAATTGTATTCAGAATAAATGAAGAGTTTACCATCAAAAAAGCCGTTTTGAAGATTCAAAACGGCTTTTTTGATTGAGGATGTTTAAATTTCTCATTCAGTAAAAATTATTAGTTGTATCATAATTTTCATTGAAATTTCCATCAATAAAAGTCCATTTTGCCGATTACTCATTGGTAAAATGGGCTTTTGTGGTTTTATGGAGTTTTGTATTTATTTTTACTCAAAATTCAGATAATATTATGAAAAAACTCTTCTTGCTTTTCTTTGTTTTTTTGCTCAATGTTCGCTCTTTTAGTCAGCAGTTTACCGTCCATTTATTGCCACGGTATAGCTCTGGATTGACTATTCCACTGAGTTATCGACTCATCAGTGGACAAAGTTTTACAAGCCCCGAATTAGTACTAAGAAATGAAGGAACGCTCATTTCTCCAAACGGTACAGAATCTCCCAATAATTTCAGAAATGATGGTTTTGGCTTGGACGTGATGTTTAAGCTCACCAACGAAAATAATGGTAATGCTTGGGCGGGAACTTTGGGTTTTTATAGACAAACTCATATTCTAAGTACCCAAATCCCTTCCTTTAATTTCAAGGGGTACACTTTGGATAAATTGGTCAATATATACCGTCAAACGGGTATTCAGGCAGGTTTGCGTCGAGAATTTGGATTTAGAAATAATGGTTCAACGGGATATTTTATGCAAATGAGTGCCATGTACAGCTTTAATATTGAGGGGCAATACGATAATCGGGGCGAGTGGGAAAATATCAGAGCTGGTGGACAGACCTACCTTGAAAATGGTACAGGAACATCTTACCTTGCGAGTAACCCACAAACGAATAATTTAATGATTGCTCCTGAAATAGGCGTAGTTTTTAGGGGATTGATTGGAGTAGAATTAAGCCTTTCGTATCAACAATCTTTTGGTAATCCGCTCAGTACAGAGAGACTTTCCTACTACAAAGGCAATAGTATTTCGGGAGTTGAGGAGACGGATATTTCATCTAAATCTCTGTGGTTGAATCTCCGAATACCCATTAAAATTTATAAGCACAAAAAAAGAACCCTCGTGGTGTATCGTCCAGAACCACCACAAAGAAGACCAGAACCACCACAGCAACGGTTACAAAATATGTGTATTACGGTTCGTGATAAAAATACCCAGAAAATCATTGGCGGTGCAAAGATTTTGTATGACGGGAAAGAATATTATTCAGACCGTGACGGGAAAGTGCAATTTTCTGATTTACGGATTGGGCAAAGAGGTTCATTTGATATTCAAGCCCAAAACTATCGTGGAGGCTTTATTGACTTTGAAATAGTGGCACAATCAGCTTGTCAGCCTCTTAACGTTAATCTTACTTTTGTACAACCACCGCCATCCGTAATTATCAATGGTAAAGTCCTGAAAAAAGGGGAAAGTATTGCTTTGAACGCTATCCAATTTGAACAAAGTAAGCACGATTTACTGCCCGATGGCAGAACGGAATTGAACAAAGTGGTGGATTTAATGAGGAAATATCCAAGCCTAAATATTGAATTATCGGGGCATACTTCCTCCTTTAAAGAAGACACCCAAGAAGATTATCAGGCAAATATGGAACTCTCCCAAGACCGTGCGGAAGCCTGTAAAGCATTTATCATCAGTCAATTAAGAGGTAGTGAAAGCCGTATTAAAACGATTGGTTATGGACCTACTAAACCAATCGTCCCTAATGTGTCGGAAGAAAATAGAAAGAAAAACCGTCGGGTGGAGTTGAAGATTGAGAGTTTATAGAGGAGTATGTGAGTGGACATAATTTTTGCGTATTAATTATGAGTATGTACGTTATGCTTTGTATTTTTACGTATGGTCTTCTTAGGAATGGGAATTAAATAAAGTAACACTTTTACTACGCTTCTTTTTCGCTTAAATCTTCCCTCTTTTTCTTTAAATAGCGGTGCTATTCCAAGAAAAAGACGAAAAATTTAAACAAAAAATAATCAGTTCAAAAGTGTTACTTTATTAATTTCCCATTCCTTAATCAATTCTTAATCCACAATTTTAATCAATAAAAAATGCAAATTGCAAAACAAATCCCAGCCTTCCTTTTAGGAGCCATGTTCATCTTTGGCGGAGCCACTCATTTATTCCATTTCGGACCAACCCCACCACCCATGACGGGCGACCCAGCCACTTTTATGACATTAATGGGCAGTACGGGCTACATGACCATGTGAACTATTATTCGGAATTATGGTCTTAATTCCAAAAAATCGTGCTTTGGGATTGATTTTATTAGCTCCGATTGTTGTAAACATTTTGTTGTTTGAACTTCACTTGGCAAAAGAGCCTGGCATTGGTGTTGCTTTGGTTGTGGTTAATGCTTTGGCTATCTTTTTGAATAAAGAAAAGTATTCGAGTATTATTTCGTAGAGGTCATTTTACTAACAAAAAGGGTCAAGTTCTTCGTGAATTTGACCCTTTTGAATTTATCATATATTTGTATAGTACTGTTTTTTCATAAAGATTATCTCTGACCATTTGCTCAATATTCCGTAATTTTGCTCTATGAAAACAACATTAATCCTCAATGCCCAAATCGTAAACGAAGGCAAAATCGAAATAAAAGATGTTTTTATCAAAGACGGATTCATTGATAAAATTGAAACGAATCTCGCTGATTTACAGGCAGATAAAGTCATAGATGCCAACGGAAAATACCTCTTCCCAGGTGTGATTGATGACCAAGTTCACTTCCGTGAGCCAGGACTTACCCACAAAGGGTGCATTCATTCGGAGGCTCGTGCGGGCGTGGCAGGTGGCGTTACAACTTTTATGGAAATGCCCAACACCGTCCCCAATGCCCTAAATCAAGGACTTTTAGCGGATAAATACCAGATAGCCGCCCGTACTTCGTTGGCAAATTATTCCTTCTATATGGGAGCATCCAACGACAATATTGAGGAGGTGCTGAAAACCAATCCCAAAGACGTTTGCGGAATTAAAATTTTCATGGGTTCGTCCACGGGAAATATGTTGGTGGACAATGAAAAAACCTTAGAAAACATCTTTTCAAAAAGCCCCATGCTCATCGCTACGCATTGCGAAGACGAAGCAACGGTCAGGACAAATACTGAAATGTACAAGCAACGTTTTGGCGATAACCCTCACCCAAGAGTACACCCCAAAATCCGAAATGTGGAAGCGTGTTATAAGTCCTCTTCGATGGCGATTGAGTTGGCAAAAAAACACAACACTCGTCTGCATATCTTACACATTACTACGGGCGAAGAAACTCATTTATTCCGAAACGATATTCCACTAAAAGAGAAAAAAATAACCTCAGAAGTCTGTGTACATCATTTGTACTTCGATGCTCGTGATTATGAGACCCTCGGAAATCAGATAAAATGTAACCCTGCTGTGAAAGCTGATGGACACAAACAGCAAATTTTAGCCGCATTATTGGATGACCGAATCGACGTTATCGCTACTGACCACGCCCCGCATACGTGGGAAGAGAAACAGAATCCTTATTGGTCGTCGCCATCAGGATTGCCTTTGGTGCAACACCCTTTGAATTTGATGATAGATTTTTATCAAGCAGGGAAAATTTCTTTGGAAAAAATTGCTGAAAAAATGTCGCACGCCGTAGCGGATTGTTTTCAGATTTCTAAGCGTGGTTACATCCGTGAGGGTTATTGGGCGGATTTGGTTTTAGTGGATTTGGAAGACAAGATAACCGTTTCAAAAGACAATATTTATTATCAATGTAAATGGTCACCTTTGGAAGGAAAAACCTTCAATTCACGCATTACGCATACGTTTGTGTCGGGGCATTTGGCTTTTGAAGAGGATAAATTTGATGAAAGCGTGAATGGGAAAAGGATTTTGTTTGAGCGGTAGCAAAGGTTGTGTAACATGAGGAAAACTAACAAAAAAAGCGTCAAACGATTAAGTCTGACGCTTTTTTTAATGAATCAACAAAAATTAATAATTTGGATTTTGTGTCAAAGTAGGTTTTCCATCCGCTGAACTATTGATGATTTCGTTCTGTGGAATTGGGAAATATTCGTGCTTACCTTTTACAAATTTTGAACCTTTCAAATACGTCCGTTTGGTTTGTTCCATTTCCAAATAATCGTTGATAGTTTTGTCGGCAATGCCCCAACGTACCAAGTCAAAGAAACGGTGTCCTTCCATTGCCAATTCGATGCGAGTCTCGAAACGAACTGCCTTACGAGCCACGTCTTTATCCGACCAAGCGGCATCATACGTTCCAATTTTGTAGTTGGCGGCATTTACACTGGGAAAATCTTTGGTAGCAACCGTTTTCACGAAACCGTCTTCATTAGATGCTCTGGTACGAATTTGATTGATTAAAGTTCTGGCTTTATCTAAACTTCCAATTTCTACTTCACATTCAGCCAACATCAACAAAACGTGTGCGTAACGAATCATGCGGTAATTGTTGGTATTAAAACGTGGGTTGGCAGTGGTAAACTTTCCAACATCACTTTTGGCAGGCACATTTTTCTTGGGTGAAAATGCTCCTGCATACGCCAAGTCACGTACATATATCGCTGAGTGAATTCCCCAATCAAGAAACTGAATGCCTTGACGACCCACAGTCCAATCTAAACGGGGATCAACTGCTCCTGTGTAAGTTGAAGAATTTGCCCCAGGAATATCCGTTTTATTAAAATCATCCATCAATGGTAAGCCTTTATCATCGGTTTTGAAAGCATTTACCAAGTTTTGAGAAGGCTGATAAAATCCGCAACAAGTTGTTACACCGCCACCATAAGGGTAGTTAAGCGTTGCCCCACGATTTCCATTATTGTTGATGGGAGCTCCGTCATTGATAGAGAATTGTACTTCCAATAATGACTCACGGTTATTAGTAGTTTCCGCTCTAAAATTATCGTGATATTTTGGCATTAAAATATATTGACCGCTATTTACGATAGCTTCCAATACAGGTTTTGCATCATTAAATTTACCTTGAAACATATATGCTTTTGCCAATAATGCACCCGCCGCCCACTTGCTCGCACGACCAGGTTCGCCTTTCCAAGTTGCAGGTAAATTTTCGTAGGCAAATTTCAAATCATCCACAATGTTTGGCCAAATATCTTTGTCATTCTTTATTTTAGTAGAATTTGGATTAGATGGGTCATAGGTTTTTTCATCAACAAATGGTACCATATTGAACATTTTTTTAGCTTCAAAGTGATAATGTCCACGCAAAAAACGAGCCTGAGCCGTGGCTTGTGTTTTTTCAACCGCAGTCATGTCGGCAGCGTTTGGAATGGCTTGCAAAACATCGTTTGTACGAGCAACGCCATCATAAACTGCTCTCCATTTTCCTCTAAAATGGTTCAAAATTGGCGTGTGTACGTAGGCTTCAATCAAACTGATTTCGGGTTGATCATTGGCATCTGAGCCTTTGTAGGCATTATCAGCCACCACTTCGCCATAAATCCAGTTATCTGCAGAACCGTGCCAGTCAGAAAATGAAGATAAAGCCTGAACGCCATCAATCATCGAATATGCCCCTGTGAGCAAGAGATTAACCCCTATTTTACTTTGCAACTGAGATGCACTTAATACCCCCAACGGAGTAACATCCAAGAATTCGTCTTTGCAAGAAGTAGTCGCAAAACCTGCCAAAACTGTTGTGAGTAAAAATATTTTATACTTTTTCATGTTTTTGTCTTTTTTGAAATTAAAAACCAATTTTAGCACCTACTAATACTGTACGAGACATTGGATATGTTCCTTCATCAACGCCCAACTGACGGTCTGAACCTGTACTGTAATTACGAAGATTTACCTCTGGGTCAAGTCCTGTGTATTTTGTGAAGGTAAGCATATTTTGTCCCTGAACGTACAAGGCAACGTTTCCTAAACCAATTTTTGATAAGGCGTTCTTTGGTAAATTATATGTCAATTGAATGTTGGTCAAACGGAAATATGTACCGTCTTCCAAGTAATACGTTGATGGTCTTGAACTGAATGCTTCCTTAATTCCGAATACAGCAAGAGTCGCATCTGTCTTGCCAGGTCTCCATGAATTTTCGTAAGCATTACGGCTACGATTTCCTGCAAAGGTTGGGAAATCTGTCCAATAACGCACATAATTGAAAATTTTGTTTCCAAAAACGCCTTGTCCCATCAAATCCAATTGAAAACTTTTATAAGTAAAACCTAAGTTGATTCCTAAGTTAAAATCTGGGTGTGGACTTCCGATAAAACCGATGTCGTTATCATCCACTTTATTATCTCCGTTAGTATCTTTAAACTTGAAGAAACCTGCTTTGTTATATGCTCCGCCAAATTGTGGTAAGTATTCTGAGGCTTCTTTATCGGTTTGAAAAATACCATCAATCGTCAAACCATAAAATGATGAAATTGGGCGACCTTGTTGGGTATATGAAACCGTACCCGTTGGTAAGCGAAGATTTGAGAAACCTGGATATAAGGTCGCTGGATTATCATTTGTTTTGGTTACTTCATTACGATACGTTGAGAAAACTACCCCAAGACTGTATCCGAAGTCTTTACCCGCTTTACCATCGTAATTTATGCCTAATTCAACTCCACGATTGACCATTGATGCGATATTACGAAAAGGGGCATTGGCAACTCCTTGTGTAAATTGTATTTCAGTTGGAAACAACATATCGGAAGTTGTACGACTAAAAATGTCCAAAGAGACACTAAGTTTATCTTTCAAGAAACGGGCATCTAAGCCAAAATTTGAGGACGTGGTAGTCTCCCATTTAGAGGTAGGACCTCCAAATTGACTTAAATCATATCCTTGCGTAGGCGATGATACTGAACCCGTTAAGTTATAGAATGAGGTTTCAGGGGCTGAGGCAAACGTTGAGAAAGCATTGTAATTACCAATCTCTTGATTACCCGTTTGTCCCCATCCAAAACGTAGTTTCAGAAAACTAACGGCTGAGAGATTCTGCATAAAGTTTTCTTTGCTTAGAACCCAACCTACACTGGCAGCAGGGAAATAAGCAACTTGGAACTGTCTTCCGAATCTCGATGAGCGGTCACGGCGTAAAGTTGCATCAAGAAGATATTTATCATCAAAAACATAATTTATTTTTCCAAATTCAGAAGCTAATTTCCATTCAAAAGGCAGAGGTCCTCCATTCGTAATCTCCTTACTTCCAGCAATAAGATAACGGTTGGCTTCGTCATCAGAGATAAAACCTGTTCGTCCCGCCGAGAATCCTTCAAAATAACTGCTGATTGATTCAAGCCCCAAGATTACATTGATCTTATGACGATTAGCAATGGTTGTGTTGTAAGTTGCCGTGTTGTACCAAGTCCAAGTTGATTCGTAAGTGTTGGTAACAGCTAAGGAATTTGTACCTAATGCTTCTGCTGACTCTGGGTCATTAGCACGATACAATCTTTGATTGAAAATCGAATAATCAACCCCAAAACTGGTTTTCAAAGTCAAGCCTTTCAAAATATCCGCTTCAGCATACATATTTCCGAACAAACGAATTTCCTTGCCCTTGTTATCTTTATTTCTGAATAATTCTGCAATTGGATTACGTGAATTACTCAATGCTGGGTCGCCCGCTGTTCCTGCAAAATAGCCCTTGATGTCTCTTACAGGGATATATGGTTGCATTCTGTACGCAAACGAAACAGGATTACTTTCACTTTGATTTCCGTTGGTTTGTCCAACTCGCTCGCCGTAAGCCACTTGCATATTTTCACCAATCCGAATCTTTTTAGAAACACTAAATTCAGTATTCGCACGCAATGAATAACGTTTGAAACTGGTATATTGCATGATACCCTGTTGGTCAAAATAGTTCATTCCAATCGCATAACGTGAACTTTCAGAAGCCCCCGAAACCCCAATTTGGTGGTTTTGGATGGATGCTGGATTGAAAATTTCATCTAACCAGTTTGTGCCACCGCCCGTTTTATTTACTTGCGTAATCAAATAACGATTATTAAGATTATATAAATCAGGATTAGCTCTGGCATCACCATTCATCAATCTTCCTACGGGTAGGGCATAAAAATCGGGATAGCTTGGCGTGGCAGTTTGTCCTCCAAAAAATGGAATATTTGGATTTACCACCGTTGAAGGCAATTTTCCATCTACTAAACCAGTTTCGTTGGTAGCACGAGTTCTTGCTTCCCAAAAGAAATTGAGATATTCGTCAGGATTCAATAAATCCAAGAGTTTCCCTGGGCTTTGGTTTCCTACGTATCCTTCATAGGAGAACTTAGGTTTTCCACCTTTTCCTCTTTTGGTCGTGATAATGACAACGCCATTCCCAGCCCGTGAACCATAAATCGAAGCCGCCGAAGCATCTTTCAATACCTGCATAGATTCGATGTCGTTGGTATTGATGGTGCTTAGGTTTCCTTTGGTTGGTACACCATCAATTACATACAAAGGCGAGTTATCGTTAATCGTTCCGAAACCACGAATACGAACTGAAACGCCTCCACCTGGGCTATTATCGTTACCCACAACCACGCCCGTAATTTTTCCTTGCATGGCTTGCCCCAAGTTGGCGGCAGGTACGTTGAGGAGTCGTTTACCATCCAAAACAGCAACCGCTCCCGTGATGTCTTTCTTAGATTGTGAGCCATAACCCGTTACGACCACTTCATCCAACGAACTTACATCTTCAATCAAACTAATATTAATAGTTGATTGCGTGCCGACGGTAACTTCTTTTTTTGCAAAACCAACGGATGAAATGATCAGGACAGAACCCGCATCTTTGACGGCAATCGAAAATTTGCCTTGTCCGTCAGTAGTTGTTCCAACGTTACTTCCTTTGATGGAAATACTTGCCCCAGGCACTCCTTGCCCATCACCAGAGCTGGAAACTTGTCCGTTTACTCTTCGGTCTTGGGCGAGCGTACTCCAACCCAAAAGTAAAAACGACAACAGAAATAATAGACTTTTCTGTTTGTGGTAAAATTTTGTTCTCATGTTGAAATTGATTAGATTGTTAAGTGAATGTAAGATTGAAATTTGAAGCTATAAAAAAACCACCAACAATATGAATATTGCTGATTATCAGTTTGTTAAGATAATTACTTAATCAAACGATAATCAGCAATATTGATATTATTAGTGGTTATTAAAATGAAATTTTTAAAACGTTTTATGGCAGATTATCGTAGGGGCGTATCGCATACGCCCTGTTCGACGAAATGGGCGTATCGCATACGCCCA
>JAYUOX010000023.1:0-20388 GCA_043760595.1 Cytophagales bacterium | reverse complement strand
AAACTCCCAAATCTTTGATATTCAGTCAGATAAGACTGGAATCTCTGTCAATTCTCATCCATTCAACTGGGATTTAGTTGAAATAAAAGACGGAAATTTCCATATAATCTACAACCACAAATCCTTCAATGCGGAGGTTTTGGAGGTTGATTATCAGACAAAATCATTTTTGATTAAGATAAATAATCACAAACATTCTATCTCGGTAAAAGACCGTTTTGATATTCTCCTTGACCAATTAGGGATGAGCAATGCCAATTCCGTAAAGGTAAACGACCTCAAAGCCCCCATGCCAGGACTCATCGTGGACATTAAAGTACAAGTAGGTGATATTATCAAAAAAGGCGATATCATCCTCATTCTGGAAGCCATGAAAATGGAAAATGTCTTGAAAGCCACGGGTGAGGGAACAGTAAAAAATATCAAAATTATTCCAAAACAAAACGTGGAGAAAAATCAGGTTTTGATTGAGTTTGAGTAAAAAAAAGAATAGATGATAGAGGACAGATGATAGAGAATAGAATGTTAGTGGTATAACTTTTATCTGTTCTCTTCTATCTGTCATACACTTTCAAAATATATTTTCTAAAATATTTGTTCTCTAAAATCTATTCTCTATTCTCTATTTTCCACTATCTTTGCCTCCGCAAAAAACCTTACATCATGGACAAACCCAAGTACAAACGTATTCTTCTCAAATTATCAGGCGAAGCCCTCAGTTCGGGCGGTGAAGTTATCGACCCCGTCATCTTGGAGCAGTACGCTCAGGAAATCAGAAAAGTAAAAGATTTAGGCGTTGAAATCGCCATTGTAGTGGGTGGGGGCAATATATTCAGAGGTGCCGCCGCCGCAAAAGTAGGCATAGACCGTGTGCAAGGAGACTACATGGGAATGCTCGCAACCGTCATCAATGGCATGGCAGTACAGGCTTCGTTGGAAAAACACGGAATGTACACTCGCCTACTTACTGCCATCAAAATGGAGGCAGTTTGTGAGCCTTTTATTCGTAGAAGAGCCATGAGACACCTCGAGAAGGGGCGTATCGTTATCTTCGGTGCGGGTACTGGAAATCCCTATTTTACAACCGATTCAACCGCCGCTTTACGTGCCGTAGAAATTGAAGCGGAAGTGGTTTTGAAAGGAACAAGAGTCGATGGAGTTTATACTGCCGACCCCGAAAAAGACCCCAACGCAACCAAATACGACACTTTATCGTTTTCAGAAGCAATTGCAAAGGGTTTAAAAATCATGGATACCACGGCGTTTACCTTGTGCCAAGAAAATAAAGTTCCGATTATCGTTTTCGATATGAATAAACCAGATAATCTCGTGAATTTAGCCAAAGGCGAAACCGTGGGAACGCTTATCAGTTAACAATGAACAATCGGGCGGCGAACCGCTAACAATTAACAGTTTTTAACAGTGAACAATTTGAAGAGCAGGAAGATATATTGTTCGTAATCTTATTTTTCAATCATTCACTCAACCATACATTCAAAATTCACTCATTAATTTATGGAGGAAATAGAATTTTATATTGACGCAGCCAAAGAAACTATGGATGGGGCGTTGAAACATTTAGCCATAGAATTATCAAAAATTCGTGCTGGAAGAGCCACTGCTGCCATGTTGGACGGCATTCAGGTTGATTATTATGGAATGAATACGCCTCTCTCAGGGGCGGCTTCCATCAGTACGCCCGATGCACGGACAATCTTGGTGAAACCTTTTGAAAAAAAGATGATTCAAGAATGTGAAAAGGCAATCAGGAACTCAAACATTGGGTTAAGTCCGATGAATGACGGGGAAAATATCCGTCTGAACATTCCGCCACTGACCGAAGAACGTCGTCGTGAATTGGTGAAAAGGGTAAAAACTGAAATCGAAACGGCAAAAATTAACGTCCGTAATGTTCGTCAGGATGCCAATAATAGTATCAAGAAACTGAAGGCAGACGGTGTTTCGGAAGATGCCATGAAAGAAGGCGAAGACCGTATTCAAACCATGACCAACAGTTATATCGCTAAGGTTGAATCTACTTTTGTGGATAAGGAGAAGGATATTATGTCGGTCTGATTCAATTAACAATTATCAGTGAACAATTAACAGTTAAAAAAACCCTGCTCGAATTAATTTAAGCGGGATTTTTTGGTTTTGAGTATTCTGAACGTATCACTTCACTGATAATTGTTCATTGATAATTGCTAATTGTAAGATGCCATCTCTTCCCGTCCTTGTTGATACCCAACCAAAATCATCTGTTTAATATCGTCTTGGTCAAAGCCTTGAATGTCAATGTTTAATGGTTTTTGAGGGCGAATAATTTTGAGTTTTATTCTTTTTTGACCTTTTAAAATACCTGATTGAGCTTCTGAGCCATCTTCTGGCAAAAATTCATTTCTAAATTCTGCCCAATCCAAATCTGCATTGAGGCATTCGTTCACGGCAATATCCATCACTCTATCCACCAATGCCAACAGGTTTCCGTAGGGAAAATAACCTCCATCGATGTTGCGGGTATGGCAAGCGATGCACACGATTTCGTCTGCCCCATCAGTAATAGCTTTTTTGATGGGAGCTACATCTCGCATTCCTCCATCTAAGAATGCCATTTTTTTAAGTCCACCAATATTGACAACGGGCATCAAAATCGGGATAGCGGAGGATGCCATCACGTAGTCTAAAAAATGCTCATACGTTGGGTCGGCATAAACAATACTCCCGTTAATAATATCAACCGCACCCACTTTTAAGCCAATCGGACTGGCGTTGAGATTTCGCATTTGGATATTATTGTCAAGAATCTCACGGAGGGGTGTAGTGTCTAATAATCCTTCAAAATTTCTACGAATGGCACTCATCCCCAAGTCGTAAGTTCCACGTCTAAGTGCCAGACTGTCAGGCGTATTGATATTATTTATCCAAAAATCACAGAGGTCGAGAGCCGTTCGGTGATAGTCTAAATATCCGTCGTTTTCAAGCACAGAACGCCCAAAATCATTCACTAAGTAGGACGCATTCATACTCCCCGCCGAAATACCATAAATAGCATCAGGACGAAACCCTGCCTCAAAAACGGCTCTGACAACGCCAACCTGATAGGCTCCTTTGACGGATCCGCCTGCTAATACTAAAATTTTACTCATGTGTTTTATATATGGTTATTAGTTATTGGTTATTAGCTATTGGGCATTCGTGAGTAAGGGAGCATCCAATTAATAAAATACTTTGTTTTGTGTTCAACTTCCTGAAGGTTTAACCCCTAACGGAGTTGTCTCGGGAAGTTCCTCTAAGTCGAAGTGGGTATGTTTAAATTTGGATAGTCCCTAATCGCTATTAACCAATAACTATTAACTAATTTCTACCCTCAAATATCGAACTAAAAAAATAAAAACCAGTTAATAGATGTACAGAATATACAAGTTTTTGTAGAATGATGTAATTTGCGGTGTCGATATTGGTTATTAGTTGTTGGTTATTGGTTATCGGTTATTAGTTATTAGTTATTGGTTAATTGGTTGTTAGTTATTTTTATTGATTAAAGTTAAAATTTATAGGTAGTTTTTAGAATATTTTACTTAATAATTTAAGACTAAGACAATGAATAAAACGAATAACTAAAACCAGTAATCAGTAACCAATAACTAATAACCAGTAACCAGTAACCAATAACCGATACCTCATAACTAAGAGAGAATGAGTTTATCAATTAAAGAAATACAAGCCCCGATTGTCGAAGAAATGAAAGCCTTTGAAGGGAAATTTAGGGCTTCGATGAAGACCAAAGTAGTGTTGTTGGACACCATTATGAACTATATTGTTCAACGAAAAGGTAAGCAAGTCAGACCCATGTTTGTATTTTTGACGGCGGGGTTGTGCGGAGAAATTACCGAAAAATCTTACCGTGGTGCTGCTCTCATCGAACTCCTACACACGGCTACCCTCGTACACGACGACGTAGTGGATGACTCCAATTATCGCCGTAGCTTTTTCTCTATAAATGCCCTCTGGAAGAACAAAATAGCCGTTTTAGTGGGTGATTATTTGCTCTCGAAAGCGTTATTACTTTCTATTAATCACAACGATTTTGAGTTATTAAAAATTGGCTCAAACGCTATTCAAGAAATGGCAGAGGGAGAACTAATGCAAATGGAAAAGGCACGTAAATTGGACATCACCGAAGAAGTTTACTTTGATATTATTCGTCGAAAAACTGCCACATTAATCGCTGCCTGTTGTGCAATGGGCGTGAGTTCGGTGGGTGCTGATGAAGAAACGGTTGAGAAAGCAAGATTATTTGGAGAAAAAGTAGGCGTTGCTTTTCAAATAAAAGATGACTTATTTGATTATGGAGATGCCGAAATCGGGAAGCCCTTGGGGATAGATATTAAAGAGAAAAAGATGACGCTTCCTCTCATTTATGCCCTCGGTCAGGCAGATTGGAGTACGAAGCGTCGGATTATCAATATTATCAAAAACGAATCAGAAAACTCAAAAAAAGTTGCCGAAGTCATTGCGTTTGTAAAACAATCGGGCGGACTTGATTATGCCACCCAAGCCATGCAAACACTCGTGGACGAAGCTCAAAATATTCTTAGTACTTTTCCAGAAACCCGTTTCAGAAACTCTCTGGCGGGATTAGTTCAGTTTACGATTGAGCGGAGTAAGTAGAATTTCAGTTAACAATTAGCAATTATCAATTAACAGTAAAGAAGATTAAAAGAAAACAAAAGTATTGGTTTGTTGAAACTATTGATACCTTTTGGTTCTTTTGTTGTGAATAAAAACATAGAACTTTTAACAACAACTAATTTGATTTTGTTAATCAAGAAAAGAAAAATGATTACTGAAAATATAAAAAAACAAGAAATTTTTTTGCCCACGATGGAATACTTTTACACCATCCAAGGTGAGGGTTTTCATCAAGGGCGAGCAGCGTATTTTATCCGTTTGGGCGGATGCGATGTGGGTTGTCATTGGTGCGATGTAAAAGACTCTTGGGACATGAACGCTCACCCCAAACTATCTATTAATCAGATAGTTACGGATGCTTCACAATACACAGGACGTTTGGCAGTTATCACGGGAGGCGAGCCTCTAATGCACAATTTGGACGTATTGACTGGGGCTTTACACGAAGCAGGTTTTGAGACCAATATCGAAACTTCGGGTGTATGCCAACACGTTTCGGGAGATTGGGATTGGATATGTTTTTCACCCAAAAAATTCAAGAAACCCAACCCAGAAATTTATCCCAAAGCCCATGAATTGAAGGTCATAATCTTTAATCAGTCGGATTTTGAATGGGCAGAGAGTTTTGCAACAGTAGTTTCTGAAAAATGTATGCTCTATTTACAACCCGAATGGAGTAAAATGGAGACGATGCTACCCGAAATAATTGAGTACGTAAAACACAATCCGAAATGGAGAATTTCGTTACAGGTGCACAAGTTTATGGATATTCCGTGATGGTCTAAGCAGTCGCAAAACCTGTGTGTGTGCGTGCATAAGGAGGTACAAAACCCAATACGATTTCTTGTGCCAATACGCCATCAGCCATTAATTCATCTACCACTTCTCGTTCTGTGTTATTACATTGCATCCAGATTTTATCATTAATAATATCGAAATGAAAAACAGGTCCAAAAACGTAGTGCTTACCGTTCCAACCATTGGCTAATAATTGGAAACTGTTATTTTCATAGTCAGCTAAAATTCGATATTGGACATCGGAATTGATGCTATTTCCCATGTCAGATAAATAGCCATTCAAAAAATGTAAAATGGCTTTTTGATATAGTTCTATTTTATCCATTTGACGATTTCGTTGGATGTTGGGTTATAAACGATAACTTTTGCTTTGACTCTTTCTAATGATTTTTGAATAATTGGTTTCAAGAAAAAACGCTCCCAAATTTCCAAAGGTACAGCTAAAAATAAAACCCTCTCAGGTTCCATCAATTCCAAGGCAACACAGTAATCATTGAATTGCCCGATTGCTTTATGAAATTCGTTAATGGCAGAAGGTCCCATGAAACTCTTTACCTCAATGGCAATTTTAGTTTCTTCTTTCTCAGCCGCTATAATAGGTTCAGCGGCGAAATCTATTTCATAACCTACATCATCAATTCTGATAGAATAAGGGTCATGAGTAACAATCCAACCGTCGCTTTCTAATGCTAATTTTACGTTATTGTGATAAAAATCTCTTGCCATATACTTACAAAAATAGCATAAATATCTTACGTTTTACAAAAATTATGAGACAACAAATTGTTCACCTCAATAAAATAAGATATTCAAACGTTTACTTATTGTTTAGTCCATATCCAACGTGTTTAAGTATTCATTAGAACTATGAAATCATTTTCTTTCAAAATAACCTCCATACTATTTTTTTATTGCCTATTACCGACTGCTTATTGCCAAACTCCCCTTTCCTCATCCAATAAAAAAGCCGTTGATGCCTACGAAAAGGGCGTTCAAGCTCTCAGAGATCGTAATGTTGAAAAGGCTTTTTCAGAATTTGAGGAAGCCATCGAAAGGGATAAATTATTCTCTGAACCTTACTTTCAATTGGGGCGATTATACGAACAGAATCGACAATTTGGGAATGCCATTTTGAATTATGAAAAAGCGGTTAATGCCCAAGAAAAAACTTCTGTAACTGAGATTGCGGCTCAACAAATAGGTCAATTATACCTTAAAAAAGGAGAATATCAAAAGGCTTTGGTATTCTTAGAAAAGGGCGTGGGTGCGGTTACTTCTTCCAATCAAAAACGCTATAAAACCCGAATTGATAATTGCAAATTTGCGATAGAATCTTCTCGAAAGCCCTTGATTATCAATCCCTTAGAACTCCCTAAGTCGGTTAATAAATTCCAGTCTCAATATTTTCCTGTTCTCACCGCTGACCGTGAGACGTTGATTTATACGGGCAATCAGGACGCTGACGAGAACCTTTACGTAACTTCTGTAAAAGACAAAACTTGGACTGAACCTGTCTCAATTTCTGAAAAAATAAATACTACTCAAAACGAAGGAACAGCTACGATTTCTGCCGATGGACGTACCATCGTTTTCACCTCATGCGGCGGACGAAAGGGCTTCGGAAGTTGTGATTTATTTATCTCCTACAAACAAGGAGACAACTGGACTTCACCCCAAAATCTCGGCACGGGCGTAAACTCGCAAGAATGGGAATCTCAGCCCTCACTCTCCGCCGATGGACGAACTTTGTATTTTGTTTCGGATAGAAAAGGGAGTTTTGGCAAGCGAGATATTTGGATGAGCAAATTAGACTCTACCAATATGTGGGCGAAGGCAAGTAATTTAGGAAATACCGTAAATACCTACGAAGACGACCTTTCGCCGTTTATTCATGCCAATGGAAAAACGCTTTTTTTCTCCTCAGAAGGACACGTAGGTATGGGAGGTTTAGATTTGTATTTTACTGAAAATCAACAAGATAGATGGTCGAAACCCGAAAATTTGGGCTACCCACTCAATACCCACGAAGACCAAGTTGCTCTCTTCATTACGGCAGATGGCAAGAAGGCGTACTACTCGCTGGAGCGTGAGCAAGAGGATAAATACCGAAGAGCAAAAATTGTAGAAATCGAAGTTCCAGAATCTTTGCAATCGAAGTTCAAAGCGACTTCTTTTTTGAAAGGAGTGGTTTATGATGCCAAAACAAAACAAAAACTCCAAGCGGATATTGAGTTGATTGCTCTGAAAAATAATGAGTTAGTGGGCAAAATTAGCTCCGATGCCAGTTCGGGGAGTTACACGTCCGTCCTCACGAGTGGGGGAGATTATGCAGTTTTTATTAGTAAAAAAGGCTATTTTTTCAAGAGTTTAAATTTTGATTTTTCGGATAAAATTGGGACGGATAAAATCTTAGACATTCCACTCGAACCCATCAAAAAAGAAGCAAAAGAGATTTTAAACAACATCTTTTTTGATACTGCCAAATGGGATTTAAAATCAGAATCCACCGTAGAATTGGATAAATTAGTAGCACTTTTGAAAGCCAATCCAGATTTACCGATTGAAATTTCGGGACATACTGACGACGTAGGAAAGGATAATGACAACTTGATTCTTTCACAAAAAAGGGCAAAATCTGTGGTAGAATATTTAGCTCAAAAAGGAGTTAATGTTCTGAAAATCAGGGCAGAAGGCTACGGAAAAACTCGTCCTCATGTACCCAATAGTTCAGACGAAAATCGTAAACTAAATCGTAGGATTGAGGTGAAGTTTTTGTAAATTGCATTTCAAAATTTTAAGGATATGATACAACACAGAACACAATTGAGTAATGTTCAGATTGAATTACTCAAACTTTATTCAAATAATATTTCAGATAAATACCTTTTTGATATCAAGTTATTGATGGCAAATTACTTTGCCCAAAAAGCTACCGAAGCAATGGACGTAGTTTGGGAAGAAAAGGGATTAACAGAACAAGATATGATAAATTGGACAAATGAACATAACCGCCTTAAAAATAGTCATTGACACTAACATTTTGATTGCCATTATTGGAAAAAAGTCTCCTTTCAGATGGATTTTTGATTGTTTGATAAATGGGAAATTAGCCCTTTGTGTATCAACTGAAATCTTATTGGAATACCAAGAGATATTGGAAGAAAAAAATGGAGATGAAGTAGCTGAAAATGTTGTCAATTTTATAAATATCTCTCCATACACGCAAAAAAAAGAGATTTATTATAATTTCAATCTTATCTCACAGGATGAAGACGATAATAAATTTGTTGATTGTGCAATCGCAAGCGATGCAATTTGTTTGGTTTCAAATGACTCTGATTTAAAGCCTCTTCTCAAAATAGACTTTCCAAAAGTTAATTTACTGACTCTTATCGAATTTGAAAAACAGTATAAGGATATTTTGTTAAATACTTAATGAATCTAAAAACATCCCTCCCAGAACGATACTCCAAAGAAGATTTCAAAGAAATTATTGACTGGATAAATGGCTCACATGAGCATTTTGCAGAGTTGATGGAAATATTTTTTGACGGTAATACTCGTAAAAATCAATACACTGCGGGTTTGATGATTCACTGCATTGACGAATGGGATTATCTCCTAAATCCTCACCTCGAAAAACTCATTCTTAATCTTCAAAATGATGGTCTGCACGATGCCATCAAACGCAATACCGTTAGGGTTTTGCAAGGTGTAAAAATTCCAGAGAACCTACATGGAATCATAGTAGATATTTGCTTCAAATACCTCGAAAACCCCTCAGAAGCCATTGCCATCAAGGTTTTTTCAATGACGATTATTCATAACCTCACTAAATATTATCCAGAATTAAAGGAGGAATTACGTTTTATTTTAGAAGAACAAATACCTTTTCAGTCGGCAGGATTTCGGAGTCGGGCGGGGAAGATTTTGAGGATTTTGTAACTACCTCCAAACAGTCTCCCCAGTTACTAATTCTTGCCCATTTTGATTCTGAATTTTATGAATAAAACCTTCTTCAATGGCTTGGCTTTGCGTCGTAATCTTATCTCCTAAAACACTCTCATTTTTAAAATTAATATCAATAGAACTCAACGTATTATCATTCAAAATATCAGTCGGTACGCTTTCCAATAACCACTCCACATATTTGGTATTATTGACGTGCTGATTGGAGTCAATATCGTGCCAACGTATATCAAATCTGCGTTCAGTTTCTACTTCCGTAATGGCTTTAATCTTACCAGAAACCCTTTCTACGGGCTTTACGCCTGTGTATATGGGTGTAACGTCAAGCATCCATTGAGGTATGGAGCTGATTCTTCTTTTGACAATATCCATCAATCCCCAAACGCTATTGGCTCTGATAATTTCGATTCCATCGGCATCCATTACCGTAAAATCACGGTGATAAAAATATTTATCTACGCCCTGAATATAGGTTTTTACGGTTACGGTTTCGTCGTAATTTGGGAGTCTATCAATCCAGATTTTTAAGCGAGAAAGTACCCAAGAAATGTTGTGTTGGGCGGATAATTCATGGACAGAAACCTTCTCAACGACTGAATGCCGCCAAGCCATTTCCTGCAAAAGTCCATTCAAAGCGGGGATTGTGAGTTTGCTGTGGGCATCTACTTCGGTGATGCGGATTCGGTAGGTTTCTGTGATGAAATCCATGTTGTTAGAGTTTAGTGGATAGAGATTAGATGATAGAGTTCAGAAAATAGAGATTAGATGATAGAGTTCAGAGGGCAGATATTAGATGTAACCATTTAGTGGATATAGCTTCTGTACCAATCGTTATAATCTGCCCTCTATTATCTAATCTCTGTACTCTAACATCTAATTCCCTCTTTTCATCTCAGACATAATTCTTTGTCGTGAAACGCCCTCTGAGGGAGCATCTTGATAGGCTTTTTTGTAATCGTCTTTTTTCAAATCCCCATTTTTGACAGATTTTATAAAATTTGCCCAAGCAAAGGGATTCGTCAATGCCATCAGTGGACTTTGGACGAAGGTACGGTTTGTGGAAGCATAAGTCATTTGGTCAGAGAAATTTCGGAAGTTTCCTGCTCCACTCAATCCCGCTTGCAGGGCTAAAACATTCAGCTTTGATTGTTCTATATTCTTCTCCAATGCCCTTCTTCCAGCCTCATTTTCTAATTTCATTTCTAAAAATGCCCTCTTGAAGTCTTCCTCTGTACTGTATGGATAAACTTTTACTTCCGCCAACATTTTTGACTCCTCCGCCATGTAAATAATTCCAGTCTGGACGGCTTCCAAAATATAGGGAACGATAAAATATTTCTTTTTGTAACCCACATAACTGAACGTTAGGCTATCCCCAGGATAAACGTACAGTTGAAAATTTCCTAAATCATCGGTCAATGCTCCTCTACCTGAACTTGTATTAAAAACATAAGCATTTGGCAAAAACTCTGAGGTTCGACCACCCACTACTTTTCCTTTGAAAACGATAGAATTACTGTGTTCTTGAGCAAATGTTAAACCATTGCCAAAGAACATAAATACAAAACATAAAGCACTGATTAACAGATTGTTAGAAGAAATATATTTTGAAATATTTTTCAAAGATTTTATATTTTTATAGCTTATCGACATCGTAAATTGATTAGAATGTAAACTTACATAAAATAAACGTTTGGATGTATAAAATGGTTTGTGTTTAACAGATTTTAACGTGAAATAGGGGTTGGGGGTTAGGCTTTAGGGGTTGAGAAACCAGATTTTATAAGATTTAAGGAATGTTTTTGTCCCTGAAACCTTACCCCTCCAATATCACATTTTACTAATCATGTCTTCAATATATGCTTTACACCGTTTGAGGATTGATAATATTTTAAACAATTCTTCTTTTTTGGTGGCATCAAAAGAAACTGAAACTGAATATTGGTTCTCTTCTAAAACAACGAATTGCCAGAATTTACCCGTAATATAAACTCCATACATCGGGCGGTGAACTTCATTAAAGGCTTGCGTTGCAAGCATAGCAATCAGTAACTGACCGAGTGGATCACTGGGTGTTGTTTTGTTTAATGGTTTGTATTCGTGTAAAAAGAAAAACGGCTGACGGGGGATTTGCTCGCCCATTGCCACAAAAAACTCAATTCGCCCCCGCAAATCAACGTCATTTTGGTGAATATCTTTTTTTACAGTAGAAATAGTCCGCTGAGAGAATGACGAATAAATTTTGGGTTTTGAAAAATTGACCAGATTAATAATATGGGCAATGAAAAAAAATTTTAATTCATCTTCGTTCCAACCATCTACTTTACGAACCAACTCTGGATATAAATTATTGATAATTAAAGTTTCAAAATCACTGGGAGCGTCATTTGCAGATAGCCATTCAGTTAACTGAGGTAAATTATCAACCCTTTCAGTACCAAAAGTGAGTTCAATTTCTTCGTATTTCCACTTCTCAAATGACTTCATTGTACTTTGTTTTAAATAAATTTAACCATTAAAATTAACTCAAAAAATTAGTTTTACGAAAATAACTTCAAAAACGTAATAATGAACGGTATCGACAACAAAAGTCCATCAAATCTATCCAAAAAACCACCATGCCCAGGAATGGTTGAGGCGGAATCTTTGATATTGATACTACGTTTGAAGAGGGATTCTACCAAATCTCCATAAGTACCTGCTACCACGATAATTGCTCCACAGCCCAACCATTGCCACTGTTTGAGATCGTGAAAATATAAAGATAAAACATACGCTACAATCATGGACGCTACAAAACCGCCGACACTGCCTTCCCAAGATTTTTTGGGAGACACTCGCTCAAACAATTTAGTTTTTCCAAATTTTGTACCCGCAAAATATGCCCCCGTATCACTCGCCCACAACAGAAAAAGACAGCCCAAAGGTTTTTGCCAACTGAAAACGTTGAGTTCTAAAAACGCCAAAACAATAACTAAGGCAAAGGGCAATGCCACATAAATCACGCCTAAAAACGTGTAAGCGATATTTCTGAACGGTTTGTCGTCTTTGGCTTTGTAGAGTTTTATAAAGAAAATCGAAGCCATTAGCGGCGAAAGGATGTAATAATTGGATTCTGCCATTACGCCTTTTTCTATCAAGTAAGTTATCGTAATTAAGACAAACCCGCAAAAAGTTCCGTAGTACGTTAGGGGTTCGTTTCCGTTGAGACCCAAGAGTTTATAAAATTCTAATTGTGCCAAAATAGCAATCAAAGCAAAAAGTCCATAAAATGTCCAGTCGCTATATACGATACAGAATATCAAAAATGGTATGGCAATAACTGCCGCAATCACCCGCTGTTGCAGGTTTGACATGGTTTGTAATTTTTTCTTCATGGGTAATCAGAGAATAGATTATAGAGGAAAGAGAACAGTATTTTATCCTCCGTAGCACAATATCAATCTAAACCCTTTTCTAAATTTTACACAAAATATTTAACACTATCTCAATGAAAATGAACATCGAATCTGTCATCTCGACTCTAATCTCTAATTAATTCCTCCTTCGTTTTCTAATAAAAATTTTGCCAAAACCGCATCTTTCATGGGTACATGAACCTCGCAAAGTCCGAACAAATAAGAACTATCTTGTTTGTTCAACACTACGGCTTCGATTTTGTGTTCATCCATCAAATAGGCTTTGGCTAATTGTGCTTTGATGGTACTCGTAGATTCATATATCTTCTTCCAGTCTGTCATTATTTTAGTTGTAAATTTTAGGACTGTTTAGCCTTGAACTTTCAAATTATCATCTGTACGATTCATCCAAAACCAGCGAAGTAGGATAGCTGTCAGAACCAACGACCCTAATGCCATACTTAAAGGTACGGATTTGGTATCTTCTATATCAAATTTAACCGATTTTGTGGAGTGTAAATATGCCATATAAAGCGTAAATCCATTATTAACAAAATGGGCAAACATAGGCACCCAGAGATTCTTTGTCCAGTAATATAAATAGCCAAACAATGCCCCCAAGAGCATTCTTGGCACAAATCCGTAAAATTGAAAGTGAATAAAGCTAAACGTAAAAGCCGCAACCCATATCGCTACGTGAGGGTTATTGGTGGCTTTCAGAATGATATTTTGAAGCACGCCTCTAAACAATAATTCTTCACTGACTCCCGCCAAAACCGCCACTACTACCATCGCCACAATCAATTGAGAAACAGAAGTGAAGGTGGTCAAAAATTTGGTCAATTCGCCCGTGGATTCTTCCGTTTCTTTTACCCATTTGGTAGTGCTTCGCATAGAATCTGGGAATTGCATACTTTGATTCCATTCAATAATCAAGGCATCAAAACCCATGAAACCAATGACTAAAAGTGCCACTAAAAATAGGGTTGATAACGATAATTCTTTGAAACCAAATGTATGAACGGGTTGTTTTTCGATAACATACCAATAGAATAATCCAGCTCCAATGAACGGAATGGGCGTTGAAAAAGTCTGCAACGCCATCACAGCATCGTACATATTTGGATAACCATCGTTGAGATGACTCTGAAAATCTGCCACTTTGTCAAATGACATACCCGTCATTTGTGTAAAAAAAAGAATGCCAATGCTGGCACCCAACGTCATAAAGACAAAAGTAAGACCCACCAAAATCAAGATTTTGGCGAGAAGTGGTCGCTCAGTTTGTGATTGAAAAGTATCGTTTTGTATCATAATGGTTGTAAATTTACGCATAATTTAGGATTTAGGGGTTAGGATTTAGGGGTTAGTTTAACGGAAATAATTTCATGTTAATAAATTATCTAAAAATCCTAACCGAGCGACGGTCGCCCCCAGCCCCTAAAACCTACAAAAAAATGGTTAAAATTAAAAACATAGAATTAGGCGATTTTCCTTTGTTGCTTGCCCCGATGGAAGACGTTTCAGACCCTCCGTTTCGGGCGGTCTGTAAGGCAAACGGGGCTGATTTGATGTACACCGAATTTATTTCTTCGGAGGGATTAATTCGGGATGCCGCCAAATCAGTTCAGAAATTAGATATTTTTGAATACGAACGTCCCATTGGCATTCAGTTGTTTGGTTCGGATATTGAAACGATGAGGGTTTGCGGTGAAATTGCCGCCAATGCAGGTCCCGATTTGGTAGATATTAATTACGGTTGCCCCGTCAAACAAGTAGCTTGTCGGGGGGCAGGGGCGGCTTTGTTGCAGGATATTCCCAAAATGGTTTTGATGACCAGAGCCGTCGTCGAATCTACCACTTTACCCGTAACCGTCAAAACCCGTTTGGGTTGGGACGATACCACCAAGAACATTGAAGAAGTGGCAGAGCGTTTGCAAGATATTGGCATTGAAGCACTTACCATTCATGGGCGTACACGAGCCCAATTATACCGAGGCGATGCTGACTGGCGATTGATTGCCAAAGTCAGAGAAAATCCAAGAATACGAATCCCAATTTTTGGCAATGGTGATGTTGATTCTCCCGAAAAAGCCTTGGAATATCGAAATCGTTTTGGCGTGGACGGCATCATGATTGGACGAGCTGCCATTGGTTATCCCTGGATTTTTAACGAAATAAAACACTTCTTCAAAACGGGTGAGCATTTAGCCCCACCCACGATTGACGACAGAATAGACGTTTGTCGAAAACACTTAGATTTCAGTATTCGTTGGAAAGGAAACCACGTCGGAATCGTAGAAATGAGACGACATTATTCTAACTATTTCAAGGGTATTTCGCACTTCAAAGAGTTCAGAATGAGGTTAGTAACTTCTATGAATTATGAAGAAATTTTAGATATTTTGGAAGAAGTTTCTGTCTTTTATGGACAGGAGGAGATGATGGTGTTGAGGTGAGGTGAAGTTGTGAAAGAATATTTTAATGTTGAACTTAAAAACCTACCAAAAGCTTTGAGTCTTTGGTAGGTTTTTTTGGTAACCTACGGCGAAAGCCTTTCAATCTTCCAATCTCCATTTCCCAACAAAGTATAAGCAATTCTATCGTGCAAACGAGACGGGCGACCTTGCCAAAACTCTATGTATGTAGGCACGAGTTTATACCCGCCCCAATGAGGAGGACGTGGGATAAGATTATTGCCAAATTTTTCGATTAAATATTTCTCTCTTTCTTCCAAAACCTCTCGATTTTCAATCACCATACTTTGATTTGATGTCCACGCACCAATCTGGCTACTCTTGGGACGACTTTGAAAATAAGCGTCTGATTCATCTGAAGACACTTTTTCGATTGTTCCCTCAATCCTAACTTGACGTTCCAACTCGTTCCAAAAGAAGGTGATACAGGCGTTTGGATTTTCGATTAATTCTGTTCCTTTTCGACTTAAATAATTGGAATAAAACTTAAAACCGTTATCCAATCCTTTCAATAAAACGATTCTGGCGGAGGGTTTTCCTTCGTTGGAAACTGTCGAAAGCAAAAGAGCATTGGGTTCGAGTAATTCACTCGAAACGGCTTCATCAAACCATTTTTGGAATTGGTCAATGGGTAAAAGGCTTACGTCCGAAACGTCTAAATTGCCTTTGGTATAATTCTCACGAAGAGCGGATATGTCTGTCATTTCTTTAGGTAGTGGGTAGTAGATATGAGGTAATAGGTATGAGATTTTGGGTGGAAATTATGAGATAGAAACGAATATCTACGACCTCATACCTAAAAATACCTACGACTTCATAATTCATACCTGTTTTATTGTTCTTTTAACATTTTTACAAAATCATCATCATATTTTTCCAAAGCCTTCAATAATTCTTGAAGCTCATCGTATTCGGGCGTACCTTTTTTGGCACTGAAAATAGCATCGGCTCTGTCGGATGCTTTTTCGTATTCTGATTCGTTTTTGATTGTCATATTATACTGATTTAAAAGTAAGATTGCGTTTATGAAAATAGATTTGCCAACTTTTTAAGTTGGCAAATCTGGAACATTCCGAAGTGGAAACTTCGGGTTACAATTTTACAGCTGCCCGTTTTAAGCGGTCATTGATGGCTCTTCCTAAATCTTTTTCGGGTAACAATTCTACGTAAATTTTATCAATATCCATGCTGTCTAATTGCCTCATATACGCAAATAAATTTTTGGCTGCCTCTTTGTAATCTCCTGACTCAGAGAGGATTAATTGATTTTCTTTGAGTAAATCTAAATTGTATTTCTGAAAAGCTAAGTAACCAATTTTATCTATATCATTTCCAAAATTCTCATCCTTAAAAATCAACAAATCCTTCCTCGGAGAATAATGACTTTTCAACATTCCAGGGGCTTTTGGGTTGGAAGAAGAATGAGAATTTACTCGAACTTTACCCACAATTTTTTCAATTTCTTCAATAGCTAAACCGCCTTTTCTGTACACAATTACCTCATCATTTTCAAAGCCTACAATGGTTGATTCAAGTCCGATTTGACATTCGCCACCGTCCAAGATATAAGGGATTTTTTCGCCTAATTGTTTTGCTACGTGTTGGGCGGAAGTTGGCGAAATATACCCAAAAGGATTAGCGCTCGGAGCCGCCAACGGAAAAGCTAAACTACGCAACAATTCAAGCGTAAGCGGATGATTTGGAACTCTGACCGCAACGGTATCAAGTCCCGAGGTTACTAAATCTGGAATGGATGAATGTTTTGGCAAAAGCATTGTCAAAGGACCAGGCATAAATTTTTGAGCCAATAACAAAGCCTTTTCTGGAATAAATTGTACAAAATCAGCAAGCCGTTCAATGCTGTTAGTATGCACAATCAGGGGGTCAAAAGTTGGGCGATTTTTTACTTCAAAAATCTTCGTAACTGCCTCAATATCAAAAGCATTCCCTGCCAATCCATAGACGGTTTCAGTAGGAATCCCAACGACGTTTCCTTGTTCTAAAAATGTTTTTGCTTGATGTATGTCTGTACCGATAATTACCATAAGACCACAAAAATACAAAAGCCCACGGATTAATGTGGGCTTTTTGTTTATTGGAATCCTAATTTTACGAGCCAGTAGTCATAACTTCCTTTCGAGACTTCTGATTTGTCTCCTGAGATGTCAGAGTTTGATGTTCCTAAAATTACACATCCATCATTAGTTGTTATGATTGATTTAGCATTTTCTTCTTGTTTTCCACCAATTGATTTATCCCAAATTTTATTGCCTTTACTATCTGTTTTCAAAAGCCAGTAATCAAATTCTCCTTTGTTATCATCTGTTTTATCTCCGCTTTTCCCAGAATTTGAATTTCCTAATATTAGAAAACCTCCGTCATTTGTTTTAGCCATCGAAGTAACCATATCATTACCATTTCCAGTATAAGTCTTTTTCCAAAGCGAATTTCCTAATTTATCAATTTCTGAAAACCAGAACCCGCTTGTAGATGTATTTTTAGCAAAACCAGTTCCAATAATAAAATTCCCGTTTTGCGTAGCCAGTAATGATGGATTTGTTAGTATTGCCTCGGAAGGTATAAATTTCTCCCATTGCAATTCTCCTGATACATTTATTTTTAGAATGCGATAATTTAGATTACTTGAAGCTATATCATTTTGAACTATAAATGGGTTACTAATTATAACTAAATTGCCATCAGAAGTTATAATTGCAGATTCTACTCCCACTCTATATTTTTCTTTCACAATCGTTTCCCATATTTTCTTTCCATTGTTATCAATTTTTACCAAAAAGCAATCCCCATAAAAACCTTGTGCAGAAGTGTAGTCAGGAATATTTTGTATTGGTTGAGGTGTATTGGATACGCCAATGGCAATAAATCCTCCATCTGGTGTAGCAACAATAGATTTTAAATCGTCTCTATTCACACTACCAAATGTTTTATCCCATACTTTTTTTCCAGAACTATTTATCTTTATAATCCAATAATCAAAATTTGAATTTCCATTATTATCTCTATTATTTGCTTCTGTTTTATCTCCCGAAATACCAGAATAAGAATTTCCAGCTATTATAAAACCACCATCCGAAGTTTCTATAATTGATTTTGGTATATCATTATCCGAGCCTCCAATAGTCTTATCCCAAACTTTTTGTCCAGAACTATTAATTTTTACAATCCAATAATCCCCTGAGTTACTAATATTATTTTCTGTTTTATCGTTCGAAATATTAGAGTTAGAATTTCCAATAATTATATAACCGCCGTCAGAAGTAGCAATAATAGAGGAAGCAATATCATCCTGATCTCCACCGAGTGTTTTATCCCAAATTTTTGGAGGAAAAGGATTTGATTGAGGTTCAACATCAGTAGTTTTAGGTGAACAAGTTGTAAAACCAATCATTCCAATCAAAAGTAAAACATAATTAATTGTCTTTATTTTCTGTATTTTAAAAGTGTAAATAATCGTAAAAATAGAAAAGGCTTCGTATATGTGCGAAGCCTTTTCTATTTTATTTATTCTGATTTATCCTTATTAGGTTTCCGAAATAAAAATACTCCTGCCAAAGCTACAATTACGCCCGTTGCAATGGTGGCTGCCTGCGTAGGAAAATTATTCTGAAAAGCATAAAAACACAAGGAAGAAATCACCAAAACCGAAGAAAAGGCAAATCCCATTCCCCAGAGAGCTAAGTTTTTGGAATGTTTTACTACCGACTTTTCCATTTCCCTCCTGTGGACACTTTCATCAATCGTCATATTTACCATCTTCTCGGTAAATCCTGGCATGATTTCTTCATACTGTTTCATGGATTCAGGGTCAGGTAAAATACCCTGATAAACCGTAGTAGTTTGAGTTGCAGTAACTCCTTTATTTGGATGATGTTCCAACTGTTTCTTTTCTTTCCCTTGATACATTTGTGGTTAATTTTTCAAAAACATTACTCATATCTAACTGGACTTTATAAGCATCACTCAATAATGCTTCATCAATACTAATTTTCGATATTTCTCTCATTTTGTACGCAAATCCTTCTCCCATTATATCAAAGGCTGACCGAATCCCTTCAAAAAAGGGATTGACATTATAGGCAAATTTTTGCAAAATAGCTTTACTCTCATCATCAGCCAAGAAAGTTCTTAATTTGGAGTGATTTCCAATAAGGCTTTCTGATGATAATAATGCGTGATTTTTCTTTAAAACTTTACTAATTATTTTTTTATTGCTCATATCCTTATCCATTTATCTGAAAACGTAAAAATAGAAAGTTTAGTTTTTACTGCAAAAAAATACAGTAACAATTACCACGTAAATATTACTGTATTTTTTGAATGAAACAAATTCTTACTTATCAAACGGTAAAATATCTTGACGGATTACCTACAAAACCTCAAAAACCCGCTCCATACTCACTGCAAAGCCAATTTTCTCTCTCAATTCTGAAATATGTACACGCTCTTGTTCCATCGAATCACGGTGGCGGATGGTTACGGTTTCGTCTTCCATCGTTTGATAATCTACTGCAATACAAAAAGGCGTTCCAATCAAATCTTGGCGAGTATAACGCTTTCCAATCGCTCCACCATCATCGTAAGTTACATTAAATGAACGCTTTAAGGCATGATAAATATCCTGTGCTTTTTCTGCCAAACCATCCTTTTTCACCAAAGGCAATACGGCAGCTTTGATTGGGGCAACCGTTGGATGAAATTTCAAATACGTTCTTTGTTTCAAAGTTTCACCCTCACCCGTAGTTTCTTCGGTGTAGGCATTACACAAAATCGCTAAGAAAAGACGGTCAGCACCTACGGATGTTTCTACCACGTAAGGAATATAATTTCCGTAAGGTTTGCCGTTTTCGTCTAAATCTGCATCAAAATATTGTTGTTTCTTTTTCGATAAAGTCTGATGAGCCGTTAAATCGAAATCCGTTCGTGAGTGAATTCCCTCCATTTCTTTGAATCCGAAGGGAAATTTATATTCAATATCTACGGCAGCATTAGCATAATGAGCCAATTTTTCATGGTCGTGGAATTTTAAATTTTCG
>JAYUOX010000022.1:0-6700 GCA_043760595.1 Cytophagales bacterium | reverse complement strand
ATACCCACGTTCCACCTGCGATTAGCGGTAGTTGAGCGGTAGTAATTGGTTCACAAATTGAAATATCGTTTCCTCCGTTGAGTTGTGAATTAACTGCTACGGTTGTGGTGGCAGAAGCCGTACAACCATTGGCATTAGTTACAGTTACGCTATACACACCAGCATTATTAGCTTTTGCATTCAAAATAACAGGAGACTGTAACGTTGAACTGAAACTTGGTCCAGACCATGCAAACTTTGTTCCATTCGTTGTTGTTCCTAATTGAATATTCTGACCAAAACATACTGGTGAGTTTGAACTTGCTGTTGCGGTTGGCGTTGCAAAAATTGTTGTCGAGGCAGTTGCAACGGCGGTACATCCTTCTGAATTTGTTACTTTCACGGTGAAGGTATAATTACCTGCTACTGGTGAAGTTATCGTTGGATTTTGTACTGTCGAATTAAATGTTGGCGTTCCTGACCATTCGTAAGATTTTGCCCCTGCTGGTGTTGAAGTCAAAGTAATGTTTCCACCTGCACACGCTGGGGCAGAAGCTGTTGCGGTTACATTTACAGGTAATGGATTAATTACTACTGTCGTTGAGCCATTTCCTTTACATCCATCTACATTCTCTACTGATACTGTCCAAACCCCTGCATCTGCTATTGTTGATACATTAGTAAATGGATTTTGTAATGTACTGGTTACACCTGCTGGACTTGTCCACAAATATTTTGCTCCTGTTCCTCCTGTGATTGACAGTTCTAATCTTGAACCTAAACAAATTGGGCTATTACTCGTTGGGGTTACGGTCAATGCCGTTCCAACTGTTACATTAGCCGTTGCAGATGAAATACAACCTTGTGTAGTTGTTGCAACTACTGTATAAACTCCTTGATTTTGAGTGGTTGCCGATAAAATCGAAGCCGTTTGTTGCGTACTTGAAAAGCTATTTGGTCCAGACCAAGCATACGTTAATCCTGCTGGTTGTACTGATATTGTTCCACTTCCACCCAAACAAATTGCTGCCCCTGTTGCTGTTAAAGTTACGCCTGGGGTAATGCTCAAACTGGTTGTTGCAATGGCTGAACATCCATTTTGAGTTCCAGTTACTTGATATACTCCCGCTTGGGTTACATCTATACTTGCACCTGTGGTTGTGAAGTTATTAGGTCCCGTCCAAGCATAAGTGCTTGCTCCTGAGACTGTTAAGATTCCTGTTTTGCCAGCACAGACAGATGTTTGAGATACTGTCAATGTTGGAATTGGACTCACAACTACATTGGCAGTCAAAGCCGAAGTACAAGCATTTGAGTTTGTTATCAAAACTGTGTATGTACCTGAATTTGCAACTGTTAAATTTGGCAATGTAACTTCTTGCGTAGTCGCTGTAAATCCTGCTGGTGATTTTGACCATGAATAAGTTGCTAACGGGTCTGAACTTATGGCTTTCATCGTCAATGATTGACCTACGCAAAGATTTGGGACTGAGAGTGTTCCAACGGTTGAGCCTGGACATTCTCCAACTACACCTGCATTAATTCCTAAATCCTTTTGTCCTTCTGTTACCGTGAATGGCGATGATTTGCCCGTTGTTGGGTCGGCATCACTGTTTTTCAAGGGGTCAGTTCCAGCACCTTTTGGAGAGAAAGTATTTCCTGTTCCAATTGAAGTTTTTACAAATTCAACCGTGTATGTTCCTGGAATTACGTTATCAAAAACATATTTTCCATCTGCACCCGTAGTAGTAGTTGCAATTAGCGTTGTACCGTTTGCTGCGTAAAGATTCACAACAACATTTGGTACACCTGCCGTTTCTGTTGCTTGCTGAATACCATCCTTATTAGTATCTGACCAAACTAAATCACCGATTTGAGAGGCTTTGAAAATACCGAAGTCAATCGTTAAATTTGAATTTTTATCAGCATCATCACCCGTTGTAAGGTCACCGTCGCCCGTTGGTTCGGTATAATTTCCTAATTCAATGGCTTTACTTCTGATGATTTGTCCCGATGATTTTGTCCCATCATCGTTATCATTTATATCTCCGTTTGGATTGATAGCAGGTTCGTAAGTACCTGTGGCAGAGGCGTTTGTACCTGTACTGGTCTTGAATCCTACTGGAGCATCAATTTCTACGATATAATATCCCGTTAATAATGCTGGGAATAAATACTTACCTATGCTTCCTGCGGTTGTACTTGTGGTAGTTGTAGCAATAGCCACTCCACTTGGCACGTCCGTTGGATTTCCTGAACCGTCCAAAGTTGCTTTGTATAATTTTACTGGTACACCACCTACGCCTATTTCAGCGTTGTTATTTAGACCATCATTATTAGTATCATTCCAAACTAAATTTCCAATGCTCAAACATTCAGTTACTGAAATATTAATTGTCGAAACTGCCGAACAACCACTTGGGTCGGTAATTGCCATTGAATAAACCCCTTGCTGAACTTTGCTTGGCGTTGTTGGAATGGTAATATTTAACGTGTTCATTGAACTAAAACTATTGGGTCCTGTCCAGTCGTAAACATATCCTGCTTCTGGCGTAAATGTTCTTAGAATGATATTTTCACCAACACAATAATTTATTTTACCCGCAATTAATGATACTGAAATATTCAGTAATGATACTTTTACGACTGCCGAAGCAGTACATCCATTTGGCGAAGTAACTGTTACCGTATAGTTTCCAATATTATTATTAGCAATATTAGCAATCGAAGGATTTTGTTGAGTCGAAGTAAAACTCACAGGACCTGACCATAAATAGGTAACTCCCGCCGTTGTTGAACTGGCTTTCAAACTTGCCACTCCACCAATACACGTTTTCAAATCCGCTACTGTAAGATTTGGAACAGCTTTTTTCACAACTTTAACCGTATCGGAACAACCATTTGCCGAAGTAAGAGCAAATTGGTAAGTTCCTGCTACTGTCATACCGATAGCTTCTCCAAAACTATCAATCGTTGCCGATGCTGGATTTGCAGGTGTTGCTACTGCTACCCATGTATTTGAACCTTGGTCTTTGATGATAATTGAAGTTCCACACGTTTCGAGGTCTAAGCCTGCATCTGGTTTTGATAATCTTCTTATTTCAACAACATCCGAACAATTCCCTTGTGATATGGTGAATACATAAACACCATCAACGGTTAATCCTGTTACTTTTCCATCAATGGCAATAACTGGGTTAGCACCTGTAGGTTTAGTTGTTACCGTCCATATTTGCCCAGTAGATGCTGCACTTATGGATGAAGTTGTGGTTGGAGAACAAATCGTTTGGTCTGCTCCTGCCATTGGAATTGATCCACGAGCAATCGAAACTGTATCTGAACAACCTTGCGAATTTGACAATACAAATCTGTACGTTCCATTTACGGTCATACCCGCTACTGCTCCCGTTGTGGCACTAATCGTTGCCACCGCTGGATTTGCAGGAGTAGCTACAACTGCCCAAGTTTCTGAAGCAGAAGCGGCTGTTAAACCTGTAAATGTTGAAATTGGGTCGCAAATTGCAACGTTTTGTCCGTTTGGTTTAGCGTTTGGAGGTAAGCACGAGAAACCTGCATCTAAGGTGTGGAGGTTTTCACCTGCATTACCTGTATTGAAAGCAATTGCCGCATAAGTATTTGTACCTGAGACACTTGCATCTGAATCTATGTTGTCGTTAGCGTTTGCCGTTACGTTGGCAGTAGTTGGCGTTAATCCTGCAAATTGAGCTTGTTTTGAAGCTCCATTCACATTTGGAATACGAATTTCGTAGGCAGCATTTGGCGACAAATCCGTAAAGAAATATTCACCAGTTACAGCATCCGTTGTTTTTGTATCTATTTTGGTATTACCTTTCCATAATTCAACGGTTACGCCCGTCAAAACTGATTCGCCAGCATCTTGGAGTCCATTTTTGTTAGCATCATTCCACATTCTATTACCTACTTCAATGGGTTGAGTAGAACATAAAATTTCTAAATCTCCCAAACCGTTAGCTTTTCCGAAGGTAACTCCCCGTCCGCCAGCATCTTGTCCAAAAATCTCATATCCTCTTGGCGAAGCACCCGTTGTATTATCAAACCAACGAACACCACCCGCACGGAAAGCGTTTACTGGGTCAAAAACTGTCTCAACGACTTCATTTTTCCCAGGGAATAATGCTATACCACCCAATGAAATCTCTTGATGTCCTCCACCAGAAGCATTTGATGGTAAGTTTTTATCTGAGTTCTTACCGTACATATCCTGCCAATAAAATTCACCATTACCAGGACCTTGACTTGGCGATTGATCATTGCCACCCGAAACTACTCCATTAACAGTTGCATTATTTTCGAGGGTATAAGTTACTCCGTCTGCGTTCAATCCAGCTCTCAATAAATCTCCCGCTGATGTTCCTTCGTAAAGATTTCTTACCGTAGGAGTTGTTACACTAAAATCTGTAACAAGTGTACTATAATTACTACTACCTAACTGATGTCCAGCTCTGTCCATGAAACCCAAAATCATCGAACCATCTACATCAAATTCGATGTCTGACAGCATCGGCTGAGGGCAAATCGTTTGATTGTATGCAGCTGCACCAGGAAGTGGATTTGTGATATTACTCCATGTAGCAATCCAAGGTTTCCAAGATGCCGAAGTTGCTAATGTACCATCCAAACTGGTTGAACCACGTGGATAGTCTAATTTAAAATTATAAACTTCCGTAAAAGCGTCTGGATTGGCGTTTCCTGGGGTAAATGAATAAATATATGCCTTCAAATCTGCGGCTGTTCCACCTGCATTTTCAGCCGTACAAACACCCCCTACATATACTTTTCCTCGCCAAAATTTCACCGCCCAAGGACGAAACACGCCATTAGTACAACCTGGATTTGGAAGTGTATGAGCTATTTTTGTCGTTGGTTTCACCGCTGGCGAACCTATTGGTAGTTCATATAATTTTCTATCAAAGGTATTGATAACCCACAAAGTTTTTTCGTCATCCGAAATATCTAAATCTCCTAATGACATTTTTCCAATCAATCCAAAAGCTGTTGAATCACGACTTGGTTGGGTTTTAACTTTTGCTAATGAATCTGCCGCCGACGTAGGATTACGTGGGTCAGTACCCGCTGAAACGCCCAAATCAGTATTTAGATTAACAAAAAGAGAAGCTATGGGTGTTCCACCTGAGTTATCAACTTTATAGATTGCTCCTGGTCCACCGTTTCCAAAACCTGAATGTCTTTTTAATAATGCACTTGAGAAAATGAATTTTGAACTTCTTTGATAAGCCATTCCCCAAGTTGTACCAACTTCTACACCTTTGGCTAAATACCCATTTTCAGAGACATTTGAACCCGCAGGTAAATTTGTTCCGTTTCCAGCTGGTGTATAAGGAATTGATACGATTGCTGCATCATTTCCAGAAGTACCTCCATTCAGTGGTGTTCCATTAATATAACATGGTGTTACTAACTTAGGATTAGCAATTCCACAATAATCAGTAGGATAATTAACACCCAAATTAGCCGTACTGCCACCGTTCACAAACTGGACAGAAGTACCACTACTTGAACCTTTTGGTCCTGAAAAATAAGCTGTTGGGAAATTTGAAAATTCGATTCTTACTTGGTTCATCGTACCCACAGCAATCGTGTAAGTACCATCTGATAGTGTAGTTACAGTTGCACCTGCTTGGGTACCATCTGCCTTGAAGGCTTTTACAGTAACACCAGCCACCGAAGGCTCAATTGGATTGATTGCAGTTTGTTGTCCGTTTGCGTCAAAATCACGAAATACCTTACCTGTAACGTTTTGAGCGTAGGTTTGAGTAAATAACGAAGCAATAAAAAGTAGCGAAAAGCAAGGAATGATAACCTTTACTATCCGAAGACGTAAGGATTTTTTCATTGATTTATGGGTTTTTATGAACTGAAATAAATTGTTTTCTTTCGTCTGCGAAGACTTATTAAATTCATTAAATCAGTGACTAATTATGTAAGGAAATACGGTTTTGATTTTTCTGAGAGAAATAAGCTACAAGGGTTAATTGTGCATATATCTTCAAAAAACCTCACAACTGGCGGGAAGAAAGGGATTGATTTTAGTTTCGATGAATAAGATTTTTGGCGGATCTTAATTTTTGGTACGCTATCGAAGCTATGTGTTCGAGAATATATTTACAAAAGCTGTGCCAAAAATTTGATTTGAGGGGAAAATATGTTGTGGAGGAGATTATGAAATTATAAATAATCTGAATGGATTGAACAAAAGGTATAAAATCATTCTAAATTCAATTCTAATTGACTTCTAATTTTTCCTTAATCTCAGATTAACGTTGTCGAAATATATTTGTGATGTCTTCAAAGCGAAGATATTATCAATTTAAAACTCAACATTAATCATGAAAATCAACCTGTTATTTATCGCCATTATCTCAACTTTTCTGTTGGGGAGTTGTACCATCATTCGCCAGGGCGAAGTCGGTGTAAAACGTTCATTTGGTAAAATCAAACCAGACCCTTTGATGGAAGGAGCAAGAACTTTTAACCCTTTTGTTACGACTATTATCAAACTGCCCACTCGCACAATGAATATGGAAGTCCGCTTGCCGTTGCCATCCAAAGAAGGGCTCACGGTACAATCGGATGTTTCGATTTTGTATCGTTTGGAGGGAAGTTATGCACCAAAAATTGTTGAAAAATTAGGTCGTAGCTACGAGCAAGTGGTTATTTT
>JAYUOX010000021.1:0-6703 GCA_043760595.1 Cytophagales bacterium | reverse complement strand
TTTGAAATTCATAAATCAAACCCAGACGTGCCACGAACTGTGCGTTCCAGTCACGCACAACTCCACGCAAGCCGTGGCACGTCCACAACATTCGTAATAATTTTAACTTGAAATACATAGCTTATTGCTATCAACCATTATGAAAAAATACATTACTTTCTTGCTCGCAACATTCATTTTTAGTTGTAAATCTGTTCCTGAAAATCAGCAAATTACGGTTGCTTCGGGTGGAGGGATTACGGGTGTATGGCATGAATATACGCTCAAAGCCGATGGTCAATTGCTTCATAAAGCCAGCAATGTGGATTCAAGTGAGGTAGTGAAAACCCTCTCAAAATCCAAAACAAAGGACTTTTTCAAGCAAATTGAGGCTTTAAAGTTGAATGAAAAATCAGCGGGAGAACCTGGCAATATGTCTTATACCGTTCAGTTTTCGGAACGTAAAAAGTTCGCTCATAAAGTTCAATGGGGCGATACAAAAATGCCTGCGGATTCGGTGAAGACTTTTTATGATAGTTTTATGGAGTTGGTGAAGTGAAAATCGATTCATGGTGAATTTTCGGTGAACGGTTCACGGTAAAAGGTGAACGGATTTGAAACCCAACAACACAACGTGTAAATTTACTTACTAACAATATTTTACTCTACATACCGTTAGGCTTTTCTCACTTTTGCTAAAATCTTTCAATACCACTTTGATTTGTTCTAAAATCCCATTCACCCTTTACCCTTTACCGTGAACCGAAAAAATCGCCGTGAACTGAAAACTTTTAATTAGCCATTAAAAATTTACTCGAAAATATTTTTAAAAATAAAACATTATTCCTAACATTTCCCCTAAAAAGGAAAATTGCTTGCCATGAAAAAATTATTCCTCCTTTCCTCAATTTTGTGTTTATCAAATCTTGCATTTACACAAAATAAATTCAAAACCGTCAAGCGTTCTGATGTCGTTATTCCGCAAGAAAATGTGGATAACTCTGTGGATAACTCAACCTTTCAAAATACCATTGCTCGTCCTAAATATTTGACAAAACCAACTGATAATCAGACCTATATGAATCTGATTGCTAAGAAAGATGGTTTGAAAGTTACATTGGATGAAAACGGTATGCCTTCGATGATTGAGGGAATTCCAAGCAATATTACCAACATCAAAAAAGGCTCAGTTCGTAATGCCAGAATGACAGCGGTGGCGGCTTCGGCTTATAATTATTTGGAAGCTGTGAAGCCTTATTTGAAGCTCGCTAATCCAGATGCGGAATTGAATATTTCGGATAGTCAAGAGGATGAAATTCAGATGACTCACCTGCGGATGAAGCAGATGTACAAGGGAGTATCTGTATATGGAGGAGAAATGATTTTGCATAAAAAAGACAATGAAGAGGTTTCATTATTAAATGGACATTTTTACCCAACGCCTAAAATAGAAAACGTAAAACCTTCATTGTCAGGTGATAACGTTGGGAAATTAGCTATTTCTGATGTTAGTAAAACTTCCATTACAAAAATAATGACGGCAACCGAAATGACGATTTTGAAATATGAAAAACCTAAAACGGAACTGATTATTTACCACCAAAACGAAAAAGCGGACAGCGAACGTTTAGCATATCACGTGATGGTTCGTCCAAATTTTTTAGAAAGATGGGTTTACGTAATTGATGCAAATTCGGGCGAAATCTTGGATAAATACAATTATACTTGTACGTTGGATGGCGTGGCAAAAGCAACCGCTACGGATTTGAACGGACTCAGTAGGAATATTAATACTTATCAAGTTGGAAGTAATTATGTATTAATAGATGCCACTAAATCAATGTTTAAGGGTGGTGCAGTACAAGCTGATGATCCACAGGGCGTTATTTGGACGATTGATGCTACGGGTTCAAAAGTGAGTGAGGACTTAACGATTCGACAGATTTCTTCAACCAATAATTCGTGGAATAATGCAAATGGTGTTTCGGCACATTTTAATGCTGGATTGGCTTATGATTATTACAAAAATAAACACAACAGAACTTCCTTGAATGGAAAAGGCGGAACAATCGTCTCCATTATCAACATTACTGACGAAAACGGAAAAGGATTCGATAATGCCTTCTGGAATGGTGAATATATGGGTTATGGTAGCGGAGGAGCACTTTTTAAACCTTTGGCGGGTGGGCTTGACGTAGCTGGGCACGAAATGACGCACGGTGTTATCGAAAACACCGCAAACTTAGAATACAAAAGTCAGTCAGGGGCAATTAATGAATCTTTGGCGGATTGTTTTGGGGCTTTGGTAGAGAATAAATCAGGAGCGAACTTGTGGAGATTAGGAGAGGATGTTATGAGATCGGGCGGTGCTTTGCGTGATTTATCAAATCCAAATCAAGGCGGGAGAAGTTTACGAGATGATGGCTTTCAGCCCGCCAATATGAATCAATACTACTCGGGTTCAGAGGATAATTATGGTGTACATATTAATTCGGGTGTAACCAATAATGCCTTTTATCGTTTTGCTACGGCAAGTGGTATGAACCTTACTAAAGCTGAGAAAATTTATTACCGTGCTTTAACAATTTATCTGACTCGTACTTCCAAATTTCTTGATTTACGCCGTGCCGTTATTCAGTCAGCAACTGACCTAAAAGCCTCAGCAGGCGTAACTGATGCAGATATTGCTGCGGCAAAGGCGGCGTTTGATGCCGTTGGAATTACGGATGGAACTCCTCCAACGCCTTCAACAAATCCACCAACGACACCAACGACAACGCCCAAAACGGATATTCCAACTAACACAGGAACGGAGGGTTTGCTGACGTATGACCCTGTTTCTCAGACACTTTACAAATCAAGTGTAAAAGGTGAGGCGGATGCAAACAGCTTCGTGGAATTGGCAAAAGGTATCGTCATTGATCATAAACCAACCGTACCCGATGATGGAACGTTTGCGTATTTTGTACCAGCGGATGGATTCATTAAAAGGGTAAATTTAACGGGAACTCCCAAGGTTGAAAATGTGTCCTCAACGGGTGTGTGGCGAAATGCGGCTATCTCAAAAGATGGTAAGAAATTGGCGGCTCTACGTAAATTAGGCACAACTTCGGCAACTACTGATAAGCAAATTGCCATTTTTAATTTAGCTGCCGCAACGAGTAAAATTTATACGCTTTACAACCCTACTTACACACAAGGCGTAAACACAGGACAAGTCCAAAATGCTGATGCTATTGAGTGGGATTATTTAAGTGAAAACCTTGTCTATGATGCTTTTAACACGATTAAAAGTGCCACAGGAACTGAAACATCTTTTTGGGACGTAGGCTTTATTAATGCTTGGAATGGCTCGAAAAACGATTTCGGAACGGGGCAAATTGATAAACTTTTCACCAGTTTGGATGCGGGTGAAAACATTGGAAATCCCTCATTTTCAAAGAATTCGACCAACATTATTGCCTTTGATTATTTTATTGAAAAAGATGATTTGAACTATGTGATTGGGGTAAATACGGAACGGACGGACGGACTGGATTTTATTTACGAAAATAATACTTTAGGTTATCCAGAATATTCAAAGACGGATGATTTTGTGTTGTACAATTATAGTACAGTTGATTCTAAAACCAACAAAGATGTACTCAATACCTATCAAATCACGATGGATAAGAGTAGAATTAAAAGTGTTGCGAAATCGGAGAAATATTTAGTCGGACAGTCAGCGTATGCCGTTTGGTATGTGGTAGGTACTCGTGCTTTGCCCACAAAACAAAATCAGACAATTAATCTAACCAAAATACCTGATAAAACCGTTGGTGACCCTGCTTTTGATGTAACCGTTTCGGCAAGTTCAAATCTGGCAGTTGGTTTGTCTGTTGTGTACGGGTCAGCGAGTATTTCAAACAGAAGGATTACCCTCGCAGGTACGGCTGGGCGAGTGAAAGTGAATGCTTTTCAAGATGGAAACAGTAGTTTTTATAACATAGCAAGAGCGGATTCATTTTGCGTAAACCCCTTAAAACCAACGATTTCCGTAGTAAAAAAGACAGACACAAACGGGGATTATTGGGAATATACATCAAGTGCAGCTACGGGTAATGTTTGGTATCGTGATGGAACAATTTTAGAATCGTTGAGGGGTTTTCAAGTAGTCCAAATTGTATCAGGATCAAGATTTAACGTGCAAGTCGTAACAGCGGATGGTTGTGGAAGTGCCTTATCAGACCCTCGCCAAGATGCTGCCCTTGTAAAACCGCTTTCGGCAGAACCCGCTTTGGAGGCAAGCGTAACGGTTTCGCCTAACCCAACAAGTGATGAAATACGAATTGTAGTTCCTAAAAATATCAAGATAGAATCCGTGAAAATAAATTCAATGTCAGGTAGTCAAGTCCTTGATAAACAAGGAGATAAGTCAAACATAATGACAATGGATATTCGTAATCTGACCCGTGGAAATTATGTTTTGCAAATTATGACCAATGAAGGGATGGTGGCGAAGAAGGTAACGAAGGAGTAGGAAATGTAATCTGATGCTTCTGCATCGGATATTCAATGTCCGATGCGGAAGCATCAGATTACATCTCAATCCCGATTCCCTTCATCAACATACTCGCATTGAAACTATGACAAACGCCCTTCCGAAGTTTGTAATCAAATACTAAATCATCGTTTACAACCTCCGAAGAAAAGCTATAATTTTTCACAAAGCCTTGATTATCAAACTCATCGCCCAATTCTACGTCATGGGTTGAGATAAGACCAGAGGATGTAGTCTTATGTAATTGCAACATCAAAGCCTTTGCTCCTTCGTGGCGGTCTTTGGAGTTTGTCCCTTTCAAAATTTCATCTAAAAAGTATAAAATTGGCAAAGATTTATCCTCTAAGAGTTCACTGTTTGCAATTCGTTGCCCGATTGTTAATTGTTTATTGTTAATTGAAGTAATCAAAGTTTTCAACCGCTTCAATTCTGCATAAAACGAAGACGTATCTTCCTCCAAAGAATCTTGTGTACGCATACTCGTAAACACCTGCATACATGAACACGCAAACGCCTCTGCACACACCACCGAACCCGCCAAAGCCAAGACCACATTTACTGCCACAGTCCGCTGAAAAGTGCTTTTCCCCGACATATTTGAGCCTGTAATGATAATGGTTTTTCCTTCGCCCACGAGTTCAATATCATTCGCAATTCGCTTAGTTTTACGAATCATGGGATGAGCTAATCCCTTGGTTTTCAAGCAAATACTTTCTTCTGAAATCTCAGGTTTCACAAAATCTGGATTAGCAAAATGCAGTCCCGCAAAGCTGTTTAATGTTTCCATTTCGGCAATAGTAGCCAACCATTTTGGTAAATTTTGACGGTGAGATTTCTTCCAGTTTTCAAGTTTGATAAAAAACCGTAAATCCCACATCAACGGTACGCCCGCAACAAGAGCAAAAATCGGATTGGCTCGGTTGCCTAATTTATTCAAAATATCTTCCAATACTCGAATCGCAGGACTTGCTTCAGATAATTCTTTTTGTAAACCAATCAATTTTGAATGCGTAAACGACTCATTTACAATTAGTTCCGATAAATTAGCGTAGGCTTTCAACGTACCCGAAAGTCTTAAAGTTTGGTCGAGGGCATTACTGACAATGTCATAAATTTGTTTCAGAATATACCCATGAAAAAGCAACAATAATAGTGGATAACCGATGGGAATATACCCAAAAGCCCAAGCTAAAATCAAAGGAACGGTGAAGTAAGGAAGAAACTTTCCGTATTGGAAAAGGGGCTTTTTAATCGTCTCATTATCAGGCTGTTCTGTCCAAGTAATGAGTTTTTGAGTAGGCTCAGAAACCTCTTCAATCATCATGGCGGAGGCTTCTATATCTTGTCGAAAATCTATCTTTTGGGATAATTCTTCGATGGCATTTTGACGAGCTAAAATCTCAGATTTTTGTGCTGGAGATTTCAACCAATTTGCCAAAGTTACCCCACCTGTGTAGGTGTGTGTGCGATTAAGCAGTTTGAAGAGTGATTGTTTTCCAAAAATATCTAAATCAGAGGCGTAGAAATGGTTGTTTTCCGCAAACTGTTCACCCGTTTCAGTTCTGGTAAAAATATTATCCAAACGTTTGATTTCATCTTCATTTAGGCTTGACAAAATTCGATTTTTATTTCGTAAATATCTGATTTTCAGATGTTTATTTACTGAAAATAAAAATAAAGCAATCCCAATAATTACAATTGGAATGACATAATCACCACTAAATTTTTGATAAACTACGTAGCTAATTAGGGCAATTACTAAAAACAAAATTGCCCGAAAGATAGCCCATTGATTATACTGCTTTTGGAATTGTTCAGCAAGATTCTGGAAAGTTTCTTTTCTGGATTGGAATGTTTGAATAGGATTCATATTTTTAAATATATACCAAAAGACCCATCAGATTTTAATCATTCGATGGGTCTTTTAAATTTGTTAATCAATATTTTGAGGAGATATTTTTTCTTTAAATTTTCGATAAATTTCATTAATTGATAGCCAGATAACGGAGAATGCTCCCACAATAATATAAAATTGTTCGTTGTTGCCAATTTCTTTAATAGACGTTCCATTATAATTAAAGAAAATGTAAATTACACGGACACAAGGAGGAATGGAAGTTGTAGCAAGCAAAAGGATAATAGCATCTGGCAATTGAGGGATAGACTTTTTCCAATAAGATAAAA
>JAYUOX010000020.1:0-20465 GCA_043760595.1 Cytophagales bacterium | reverse complement strand
TTTTAATCTTGGCTTGTATTTTGAAGACAATAGACCTCAGTATTTAGATTTGAAGCCAGCCATTCAAATCTGTTTTTACAAAAAAGACAGTTTGAATTTGCGAAATTATCAAATTGTTTATCCCGATGAATATATTGAAGGGTATGTTATTTGATGTTTTATAATTAGAAATGAAATGGTATAGTCGTAGATTCAGCGAAGCGTTCCTACGACCTATAAATCATGTAGAGCGTCCGCTCGTTGTTGGAATGATGAAAGGATATTTAAAAGTCTTTGCCTACGGGCTTTGTCATTACGAGGCACGAATCGGAGTTTCGCAAACCGATCTGTTGGAATGATGAAAGAGTATTTGAAAGCCCTTGCCCATAAGCTGACAGATTGCTTCGCTACGCTCGCAATGACAAAGATGATAGTTTTAATTTCGCTCGTTGTTGGAATGATGAAAGAATATTTAAAAGCCTTTGCCTTCGGGCTTTGTCATTGCGAGGCACGAATCGGAGTTTCGCAAACCAATCTTTTGGAAATTTTTGAAATTATTGACAAAGACATTATAAAATGGAGACCAGCTACCATCTAAAAACGGGGCGACACCGAAAAGCCAAATGAGTAGGACTAAAAATAATAGAAAATGAAAATTTTAAAAACTCTTTTAATAGTTCTGATTGCAGGTCTATTCGCAATAACAATTAATGGTTGTAAAAAGTGTAGTGGAGAAGACCCAAGTGCAAGAATTTTAAACAATGGAACACAAAAAGCAAGTGTTCAGATTAAAACATCTGGCGGAAATACTGTTAATATAAATAATGTAGATCCAGGTACATCTTCAAATTACAGTAGTTACGCTATCGGACAAGTAACATTTACGATTAAGATTAAGAATATTGATTATGTAAAAACTGTTGATTTGAATAAATGTTATTATTATGACATCGCCATAGACGCAAATAATAATATCACTTCAACACCAATAGATAGAAATTAAAAGATGACAAACCTTTAACTCGGTATGGTCGTAGGCTTAGCAAATCGTTCCTACGACCTGTAAATCATATAGAGCGTCCGCTCGTTGTTGGAATAATAAAAGGATATTTAAAAGCCTTTGCCTACGGGCGTTGTCATTTCCGCTTTTGACTGTGTTCCTCACTTATCTCGCCGTTATTACAATAAAAAATTTGCAATAATGGCGGGGGGACAAATGAGGAACACAAATAACAGCCTTAAATTAAGAAATCAAAAAGGAAAATCTTTTAATTAATCATCTATAAATCAGTTACTTAAAGCCAAAAATTAGTCAAAAATGTAAATTCAAAACCCCATTCCCAAATTTATTCTCTAACATTATATTCATGTAAGAAAATATTTGTAATTTTATGGACTACCAATATTGACTAAGAACCAAAATCGGCACAATTTTAGGATAATACTAACCAATGATTCCTGAAAATAAAAAGAATATGAAGAAACTACTTTTGGTAGCTTTTGTAATCCTTACAAACTCTGTTTTCGCTCAAACTTTTATGGCACAAACTGACCCTCCGATGTTGGGGAAGGTTTGCCCAGACTTTTCTATGTCCATTATCACACCAAATGGTACTGAAAAAAGTCTCGCTCTCAGTGAACTTCGTGGAAAAATTGTGGTGATTGAATTTTGGGCTACTTATTGTGCTCCTTGTATTCCATCGCTCAAACATTTTGATAAACTCCAAGCCCAATTTGGCGATGCCGTCAAATTTATTGCTATTTCGGAAGAAAGTCGTGAAAAAATTGATGCTTTTATGCTCAAAAAAGGACACAATAATATTTTATTTTCCACTGATTTGAATCGTAAATTGAACGATATGTTTTATCATCATTTTATCCCTCATACAGTTGTTATTGACCAAGACGGTATTGTGCAAGCCTTTTGTTCGCCCGACGAAATAGATCAGTTTGTGATTGGCAAATTAATTAATCGTGAACCCGTATCTTTCACGATGAAACACGAATATCAGGAAGCATCATACACGCAATCGACGGGGGGTTTACAGAATTATGATCAACCCATCATCGTCAATAAGCCTAAAAATCAGACTTATAAAATTGAATTTTCTAACTACAAAGAAGGTTACACAACCGAATTTGTGAAAGAATCCTCTTCGGAATATCGCTTCGTGAATTGTCCTTTGACTTTAATGTACCAAGTTTTGTACGACCAAAAGACCAGTAGAGTTCTATTGGACGTGAGCGATAAAACAAAATATTCATTTGAAAATCATAATCTGTATTGCTTAGAATTGAGCGTTCCAGATTTTATGGGTAAAACAATTCAAGAAGTAGGCTTACAACAATTAGAGACCCTTTTTCCCTTGAAATCCAAAATAGAAATACGAACTCAGAAGGTATTTTCAGTTCAAAAGTCGGATTTACAAGGAGCTATTTCAAGTACAGATAGCACAGGAATTACTCAGAAAGGCTTGACTATCAAGGATTTAATTAATTATTTGGAGAGTAATCCTCAGTTGGTAAATAATCTGCCAGTCATCAATGAATCTGGAATGCCAGAGACTACAATTATAGATTTGGATTGGTTTCAAAATTATCCCGATTCCATCGAAAATCGTTTACGTACCCTTGGTTTGCACGGAGAAGTTAAAATGTCAGAAATTGCCTGTTTGATTCTTTATGAACATCAATTGGTTAGTAAAAATGAGTGATTTGAAAGGTGTTGGGTGTTAGGTTTTAGGTTTTAGTGAACTGATTGGGTTCAAATATTCCTTTATAAATACTTAAAAATAGGGCAATTATGTAATTTTAAAATGAATAATTAATAACCAATCTCCAATAACTAACAAATATTTGCTTACGGTTTCTTATCTTTACCATAATAATCAATTTTTATTTTAATATGAAAAAAGTCTTAATTGCCGAAGATAGCTCCGTTATCCAAAACCTTGCTAAAAAAATATTAGAGTTTCAGAATTTTGAGATTCATTCTGTCAAAAATGGTCAGCAAGTATTGGATGCCCTTGAAAATGAGGATTTTGATATTCTCTTGCTTGACATCAATATGCCAGTCATGGACGGAATGGAATGTGCCAAAGCCGTTCGTGGATTGAAAGATGAGAAAAAAGCGAAGTTGCCAATGATTGCCATTACGGGTAACGCTCGTAATTACTCAATGGAAGATTTCAAAGAAGCTGGTTTTGATGATATGTTGGCAAAACCATTAAATTTTGATGCCTTGGTGGCACAAGTCAAAGCCTTAACTGAATAGTTGTTGGGGATTAGGGGTTAGGATTTAGGGTGTAACTGTACATCCCTTTCGCTAACCCCTAAAACCTAACCCCCAACCCCTAAAAAAATGCAAATCACCTTCTTAGGCACTGGTACATCGCAGGGCGTTCCCGTAATTGCCTGCGAATGCGGAGTTTGCCAATCCCTTGATTTTCGAGATAAACGATTACGAGTTTCCATTCACATTGAAGTAGATGGAAAGAGTTTTGTTGTGGACACTGGTCCCGATTTTAGACAACAAATGCTCCGTGAACGCATCAAAAATGTGGATGCTATTCTGTTTACTCACGAACACAAAGACCACACCGCTGGGTTGGACGATGTGCGAGCTTATAATTTTTCCCAAAAACGAAATATGCCTATTTATGGACGAAAACACGTTTTGGAGCAAATTAAGCAAGAATTTCATTATGCTTTCACCGAAATAAAATATCCAGGAACTCCCCAACTTACGCTTCACGAAATCGAAAATCAGCCTTTTCAGGTGGAGGGTATTGATATTTTACCCATCGAAGTGATGCACCACAAACTTCCCGTTTTTGGTTTTAGAATAAAGGATTTCACGTACATTACAGACGTTAATTTTATTTCGGATCAAGAAATTGAAAAGATAAAGGGTTCTAAAATTGTGGTGATGGGGGCGTTGCAAAAACAAGCTCATCTTTCACATTATACGTTGGCAGAAGCTGTTGAAGTTTTAGAAAAAATTGCCCCTGAACAAGCCTACCTCACCCACATAAGTCATCGAATGGGTTGCCATCGTGAAGTAGAGCAAGAATTACCTTCGTTTATTCGCTTGGGGCATGATGGGTTAGTTTTGAAATTAGATTAGAATAACATTCCAAAATAATGAAAAAAATATTTTATTCAATTGCATTGTTACTGGTTATCAGTGCTTGTTCAAAAGACAAAACTTCTCAGAACTCCGCTGATACAGTCAACGTTACAAGTACGGATTCGGTAGCTACCGATATACTCAAATCCGAGGTTTTGTATCTTGAAAATGTACTGCAATGTACTGATTTAGAAGGACTTGAAAAGAAATTTGGCAAAGAAAATGTTGTCAAAAAAGCAGTTGTCCAATCGGGAGAAGGAACTTTTGAGGCGACTAAGGTTTTCTCTAATACCGAAAAAGAAGTAGAAATATATTGGAAAGATGGTCAGGAATTTAAGCAAATTCAAGATGTAGTAGTGAAAAGTCAAGTCTCCAAAGATGGACAAATAAATGTCAAATCTCCGTGGGAGTCAAAATTAGGACTACGTTTGGGAATGAAAATGTCGGAGGTCGTTGCGATGAATGCTAAAACCTTCACAATCACGGGTTTAGGTTGGGATTTAGGTGGAAATGTGGTTAGTTGGGAAGGTGGTAAATTGGCTAATAAAAATGTCAATATTCGCTTTAATGACTATTCAGACAATATGGGCGGACTCACTGAAAAACAATATGAGTCAATTTCGGGAGATAGAGAATTTGATACAAAACATCCTTCTATCCAGAAACTAAACCCTGTAATTGACCAATTATCGGTTAATAAAAGATTTGAAATTACGTCTGATTTAGGAAAAAAAATGACGAAGGAGGTTGAAAGAAAGCAGATTAAGCGATAGGTTTAATTTGAAAATTTGTCATCAACTGTAACCCAAACTTTCCAGTTCGGATTCTATCTTTTGATGTACCGAACTGGAAAGTTCGGATTACAGTTGATAAAAACAACTACACCAAAAAATTCAAAATCATCACGCCAATAATTCCCACCAAAGACACGATACTTTCCATCATCGACCATGAACGAATGGTGTCTTTGATACTCAAATTAAAATACTCCTTAAAAAGCCAAAACCCTGGGTCATTCACGTGCGAAAACATCAGACTTCCTGAACCAATTGCCAGCACCATCAACTCTGGATTCACGCCCGTTTGTTGAACCATTGGGGTAATTATCCCAGCGGTTGTGAGTCCCGCTACCGTGGCTGAACCTACACATATACGGATAATCGCCGCCGCTAACCACCCGATAATCAGAGGGTTAAGTGGAAGGGTTTTTAAAATATTAGCAATTTCATTACTTACACCACTTTCAATCAAAACTTGTTTCAAGGCTCCCGCTCCAGCAATAATCAGTAAAATCATTGATACATCTTTGATAGCATGAGTGTAGTAATCCATAATTTTTTTCATGGTAAATCTCAAATTTATTCCGAGAGAATAGGTTGCCACTGCCACTGAAATTAACATCACAATTTGTGGGTCGCCAATGAAAGAACTGATGGATTTTAGGGCTGGATTATCTTTGGCATAAATGGTAGTTACGGTTGTGAAAGCTAATAAGAATACAGGTAAAAGTGCCGTAAAAAAGCTATTGAATGTACTTGGTAATTGATTTTCGGGCAAGATTTCGTTTTGGAAAGTTTTGAGGGGTTTTGAAGGGATTTTCTTTAAGGTTGTGGCAAATAATGGTCCTCCGATAATGATTGCGGGTATGGCAACGGCAAATCCGTATAACAGAGTAATACCCATATTGGCACTAAATTGAGCTACTAATGCCGCAGGTGAAGGATGAGGAGGTAAAAATCCGTGAGCAACTGACAACGAAGCCAACATCGGGAGACCTACATAAACGGCTGGAAGTTTGTACTGATTGACTACTGAAAAAATCAGTGGAATCATCAACACAAAACCCACATTATAAAAAAGCGGAATGCCAATAATAAACCCTGTACAGACTAATCCCCAATGAATATTTTTTTCTCCGAAAATCCCCATCATCACGGCTGCGATTCGTTGGGCAGCACCACTTTCTGCCACTATTTTTCCGAGCATTGCCCCCAATGCAATCACAATTACTAATGACCCTAACATATCCCCAGTGCCTTTTTGAAGGGATTTTCCTATGTTTTCAATCGGGATTCCCGTTGAAATTCCTGCAATAATTGAAACAACAAGGAAGGCTAAGAACGGATTTATTTTTCCCCAAGTAATTAATAAAACTAAGAGTCCAATACAGATGGCAATGGTTAGGAGGGTCATAAATTTAGTGGTTTTATCACAATTTTATTTAAGTCGCAAGACCCCTTTCAAGGGTTCAAAACCCTTGGAAGGGGTAATTTAGGACATGAAAACGGTTCTGCGACTTAATCTTTATAATTTCGCAATTTTAACTTTTCATTCTCTATATGCCTTGTAGCGTCTCTTTTCGTTTTTTTGTCCAAATTTTTCTGTAAAGCCTCCGTCAAATCTATCCCCGTTTGATTGGCAAGGCAAATTAATACGAAAAGTACATCCGCCATTTCGTCTCCCAAATCTTTATTTTTATCAGATTCTTTTTCGGATTGTTCGCCGTATCGACGGGCAATGATTCGGGCAACTTCACCGACTTCTTCGGTGAGCATTGCCATATTGGTTAATTCGTTGAAATACCGTACGCCGATGGTTTTAATCCACAGATCTACGGTTTTTTGAGCGTTTTCTATCGTCATTTTTATATTTTATTCTTGGAATCTAAGATAATCGTTACAGGTCCATCGTTGATTAACGAGACTTTCATATCCGCCCCAAATTCACCCGTTTGGATTGGTTTTCCTAACTCTTTCTCCAATTGAAGAATCATTTTTTCGTACAAAGGAATCGCAATTTCAGGTCGGGCGGCTTCCAAAAAACTTGGTCTGTTTCCTTTTTTGGTACTGGCGTGGAGGGTAAACTGACTGATTAAGAGGATGTTATCGTTAACTGAATCCAGATTTAAGTTCATTCGACCTTCTTCGTCTGAGAAAATTCTCATGCCCGCAATTTTCTTAGAAAGCCATTCTACATCTTCTTGTGTGTCGGTGTGGGTGATGCCTAAAAGCACCAAGAAACCCGTTTGGATTTCTCCTTTAATTTTTTCTTCTATTTTGACAGAAGCCTCTGAGACTCTTTGAATTATGGCTATCATTTTTTAAAATTATTACAGAAAACGGAAGTCGTCTTTCAAAAGGACGACTTCCGTAAGTTTCCTATAAAATTATCCTTTTTGTAACAATAAATAAACAATTAACAAATAAACGCCATAGCCCAAAAGGTCATTCGTAATGGTGATAAATGGACCCGATGCAATGGCGGGGTTGATGTTAAATTTATTCAAAACCAAAGGCGTAAAAGTTCCCATCAAAGAAGCTAACATTACGATTGAAAATATTGATAATGAGACAGTTAACGATAACATAGTTGCGGCATTATCTACCAATAATGAGCCTCCAAAAGCAAAAATTCCTGCAATAAAAGCGTTGATTAAGGCTACTTTTAAAACCTTCAAAAGGCGTTCTCCCAAAGGGGTATCAATACCTGATTTATCCGCCAAACTTTGTACGATAATTGATGAAGATTGAATGCCAACATTACCCCCCGTTGATCCAATCAAAGGAATAAACGCCGCAATAGTGGGAATTGCTTTGAGCGTATCATCAAAACCATCAATCAATTTTGCCGCTAAAAAACTCCCACACATTCCCCCAATCAACCACGGTAGGCGTGAACGAACCAACTTCCAAACGCTATCGTCCTCCTCAACATCTTCCGAAATACCAGTCATGGCTTGTACGTCTTCTTGGGCTTGTTCGGTGATAAAATCGACCACGTCGTCAATGGTAATTCTGCCCAACAATCGCCCTTGAATATTAACCACTGGCACCGTTTCAAGGTCATATTTTTGCATAATATCCGCCACTTCCTCACCCGTTGCCGTGGTTTTTACGGACACAATATCATCCGAATAAATATCGGCAATTTTTGACCCTCTTTTTGCTAAAATAATTTTCTTTAAAGACACTCGCCCTTGTAGAATTATATCATCATCCACCACGTAAACGGCATTGACATTTTCAACGTCTTCGGCTTGTCGTCTAATCTCCTCAACACACTCAGTTACAGACTGTTTGATGTTGATTTTGATTAATTCTTTTTGCATTAAACCACCCGCCGAATCTTCGTCATAGTGCATCAAATCATTGACAAAACGGGCTTGTTCTTTGTCTTTCAAAAGCCCCACAATATCCTCCGAAATATCTTTGGGTTGCTCGTTCAAAATATCAACGGCATCATCCGAATCTACTAAATCGACGTATTCGGCTATTTCTTTTGGGGTAAAGTTTTTGAGGAATTTTTTACGGTCATCAGCATCAAGATTCGTGATGATTTCTGCCCCAAGTTTTTTATCTAAAAGTTTAACTAAATAATAGGATTCCTCACCAGTCAATTCATACAAAATATTGGTTATGTCAGCGGGATATAACTCTTCCATTTCAGTAAGGATAAACTCGTTATCTTGCTGATTGATAGCACTTTGTAATTTTTCGAGATAGTCCTTTGTAAGTTCAAAAGGCGTTAGTTCGAAAGGTTGATTGGTGATTTGCTCCATATAAAATAATTTGATTTTAAAGTATCAAGTTCTCATTCTCAATTTAGGTGCATATTTTTTGAGTAAATATACTTGTGAATGACGGTGTAATGGGTTAAGTTTCTCAATATAATTTTGCGGAGTATCTATGTGAATACTCATACTCGGAATAGCACTCAATAACAAAAATACCCCTCCTACAAACGCTGCATAAGGAAAACCATATATTAATATAAGAAGTGCATATCCAGGGACATCACTAACAGCAATAGCTAAGGCAAGTGCCATGACAGGGATTTTAGCTATCCCAAAACCAGTTCTAAACCCAAACCAAGGAGCATTTGAACGTCTCAGAACAATAGATTTAATATTTGTTACGTCAATGCTAACTTTCTGATTTGCAGAATCTAAAATCGTAACTGTTTTCTCATCTGCATCATATAAAATACCTTTTTTTGTTCCTAAATTGGTTTTAATTTTAGCAATAAAAATCTGGCTTTTGTTTTTCAATAAGGGTAATCTTGCGGTACTATCATTTTGTTGGGCTTTTACTCCTGTAAAGCTAAAAGTAATTAAAATCAGTAAAAATGTGATGGAGTTTTTCATGTGATTGTTGGTTTTGTGAAAAAATAAAATAATGCTTTAATTCATTATTTACCAGACAATTCACTTATAAATCACCCTTAATTTTTACTATTTTTTAAGACTTTTTAACAATTTCAACGTTACCTTAAAACGACTCTGTTTGGATATTTTTCTATCAAAAACCGTTGAGATTTTGACCGTAGTTTATTAAATTTTTTAAAGTATTCTCCCTCAGAAACCATATCTACGTACATATTTGGCACATTTTTACTGAATAGAGCAAATAATAATCCAGTAGTCCCTACAAATCCAGAGAGGGCTAAGACAGCTCTAAAGGTAAAAGTTAATGAAGAAAAAGTAGTTGCGACTATCGTTAAAATAAATCCAATATAAGCCGCTCCAACAATTGTCCCAACTTTAAAACCATACCATTCTGAATTTGAACGATTGATTCTGATAAATTTTATTGACTTCAAAGAAATACTAACTCGTTGATACAGAGAGTCTAATATCACAATTCCACTTGAATCTATTTGGTACAAAATGCCTTTTTGTATACCAGCATCCGTTTTGATTTCAGCGATAAAAATTTGGCTTTTTCTTTTCATCATTGGCGTTGTGCCTGTGCTATCACTCTTTTGTGCCTGTGTTTCTGAAAAGGTGGCAATTAGGATGAATAGTAGAAAATGGAGTGTTGTTTTCATGGAATGTATTATTTTACTGATGTTACGCAAGCCCAAAGGGCTTTAATGTGAATAGCTGTATGTGGAACATACTGAGACAAAAATGGATTAACTAAACCCTGAAAGGGTTAAATAAATACGGAACTGTATACTTATTAATGCAGATTTATTTTTAAGATAAAATCAGCCCTACCAAGCGTTTTGAATGCTTGGTAGGGTTGAGAATCCAATTAATTTTGAGTTTGCATTAATAAGTACATACTTCCGAATAAATAAGTACAATATATTTAACCCTTTTAGGGTTAAGCTAATCCAGTCCTTTTCCGTATGTTCCACATACGGTTAACCATATTTAAGTCCTTCGGACTTTCTTTTGCGTAATTTCAGTAATTTCATTCTAAATAAATTACTCATTCAAAACCTTCACCTCCATCGCCATCTTCGTCAATTCCAAAAACTCCGCCACACTCAACTGTTCTGCCCGCTTACTCATGTACGGATTATCAGGTAATTGCAAGGCTTTCAAGGCATTACGCAAAGTTTTTCGTCTTTGATTAAAGCCCATTTTTACGACTGACTTAAACATACTTTCCGACACGCCCAAGTCTGTAACGTTATTTCTCTTCAGACGAATCACGCCCGAATTTACTTTTGGGGGTGGTGAAAATACTTCTGGACCCAACGAAAAACAATATTCAATATCATAAAAAGCCTGTAACAAAACGCTCAAAATTCCGTAGTCTTTGTTGCCAGGTTTTGAGGCAATTCTTACGGCTACTTCTTTCTGAAACATTCCTGCCACTTCGGGTACTAAGTCCTTATAATCCAATACTTTAAATAGTATTTGAGAAGAAATATTATAAGGAAAATTACCCACAATCCCGAACTTTTTACCATTAAAAAACTTCTCTAAATTCAAATGCAAAAAATCTGCCGAGTGGATTCTGCCTTTCAGTTGTGGATAATATGTATTCAAATATTCCACCGATTCACGGTCAAGTTCAACCACATCTGTTTGATATTCAGTATGTTGCAGAAGATATTGTGTGAGAACACCCATCCCTGGACCAATCTCCAAAACTTGGTCATAATCACCATGCCTCGACATCAAATCTGCGATACTTTTTGCCGCATCCAAATCCCGAAGGAAATGCTGCCCTAAACTCTTTTTTGCCCTAACGTCCATCTAATTCAGTTATCAGTTACCAATAAACAGTTAACAATTATTTGCGTGAAATACGACCAATTGCTATCATTTTTACCTTAAAATTACGTTGAATTTTGTACTTTTAGGCTAAACTTTAAAATTAACTTGTCATTCTGTTTTAATACTATAAAGTATTCTTCCACGACAACATCCCCCTACCCCCTTCAAAGGGGGATTTACCACTCGTGCAATTCCTCCTTTGAAGGGGGTAGGGGGATGTTCTGGGAGTTTGAACTTTATTTGTGTTTTAGCGTATCAATATCGAACCAAACTGATAATTGTTAATTGCTAACTGATAATTGAAAAATGCGTTGGACTTATAAAACTAAGGAAGATTTAATTGCTGAAATTCGTCACCTCAAAAAAGAGTTGCGAGTTTTGGAAGTCAATGAACGAGCAGGAGAAATGCCTCTTTCGATGGCTTCTGAATTAGAAAAAACGGTTGAAAATCTCAATTTAATTGGAATTGTTTTGGACGAAACAGGAATAATTGTGTTTTGTAATACCTTCGCAGTCAAGATATTAGGATATAATTTGAACGAATTGGTCGGTCAAAATTTCTTTGATGTCCTCGTTCCTGCCGATGAAAGAGAAAAGCGGATAAAATCCTTCAAAGCTGCCATGGAAAAAGGCGGAATGTTTGAAGAAAAGGAGCGAACGATGCTCACAAAATCTAATCAAATTCGCTTCGTTGAACTTAATTCTACCATTTTCAACGATGCCACCGAAGAGATTAGATATTTGACCGTTATTGGCGAAGATGTAACTGAACGTCGCAAAGTTTCCGAAGCTCTTGCCCGCACAAACGCACAGCTCCAAGACATTATCAACAACACTTCCGATTTAATTCAATTAATCAGTATGTCGGGGCGATTTCTATATGTCAATAAAGCATGGTTAGACATCACGGGTTATGAATCTGACGAATTGGCAACGTTACGTTTAAAAGACATTTTGCATCCTGATTATGCAGAAGAGGCACTTTTGAAGTTCGAGAAAATTAAAAATGGCGAAAAAATTGCTGATTTTGAAGTCGTTTTCCGTAGAAAAGATGGTCGCAGGTTGTATCTTTCGGGTTCAGTAAATTGTCGTTATGACAAAGAAACGCCCACCGCTTATCGTTGTATTTTCCATAATTCAACGGCAAAAGTTCGGGCAGAAAGGTCTTCAAATCTGTATTCAAACATTGCCCAAGCCACCATTCGTTCCACTAATTTAGATGATTTATACGTCAATATTCACGAAGAATTAGGGAAAGTTATTGATGTAAAAAACTTCTTCATTGCCCAATATGATTCAGCAAAATCATATCTCTATTTTCCTTATTACATTGATGAATACTTCGATAGTCGTGTACATTTTACCAAAAGAAAATTAGGAAACGGACTCACCGAATTTGCCATCGCCGCCAATAAACCGCTGATACTGAGGGACGAAGAGATTTATAAATTGGCGGATGAGAAACGAATTTACCTCTATGGCGTTGTGCCAAAAGTGATGATTTGTGTGCCTTTGCGGATTGGCAATAAAGTAACAGGAATCATCGGTTTGAAATCCTATGAACGCCAAAATAAATACGAACAACGAGATTTAGAATTGTTGGATTTCATCTCGGGACAAGTCGCTCTCGCCATTGCTCGCAAGCAAGCCGAGGATATGCTCGCCCGTGAGACCGCCCGACTGACGGCTATAATCGAAGGCAGTTCGCACTTGATGTGGTCGGTGAACCGTAGAATGGCTTTGACTTCTTTTAATCAAGAATATTCGCAACTCATTGAAAATCAATTAGGTGTGAAGCCGCAGTTGAGTTTGAGTACCGAAAAAATGGGTTTTAGAATGGTGTCCCAGACGGACAGAAAAGTATTAGAAAGTCGGTATCGGGAGGCATTCAAAGGTGAGCAACAACACTTTGAAGTCCAGTTAGATTCGGATGATGGCGAAGAAAAATGGGTGGAAGTTTATCTGAATCCGATTGTGAATAATAACAATATCGAAGAGGTTTCGGGCATTGGTCGGGATATTACTGATTTGAAAAAATATCAACACGACATCGTAAAAGCCAAGGACGAAGCCGAACGTTCTTTGAAGGTAAAAGAGCGTTTTTTGGCGAATATGTCGCACGAAATCCGTACACCCATGAACGGGGTAATCGGGATGATAGATTTGATGATTGACACGCCTTTGAATGAAGAACAAAAAGATTATGTACAGACCATCAGAAAATCATCCGAAACGCTTTTACATATCCTGAACGACATTTTGGATTTGGCAAAAATCGAAGCGGGTAAAATGGCTCTAAACGAAGCCCCAATCGTTTTTAAGGATGTTTTTGATAGATTGCAGTCCCTTTTCAATCAAGTGGCAACGGCTAAAAACAACAAAATTATCACAGAATTTACCGATAATTTACCCGAATTTGTCATCGCTGATGAGACTCGTTTGCTCCAAATTCTTTCTAATTTTACCTCAAATGCTTTAAAATTTACGGAGAATGGAACTGTTAAAATCAAGGCAAGTTTAGTCGAAAAAAGAGGAAAATTTAATCGAATTAAAGTTGAAATTATTGACTCTGGAATTGGTATCACGGAGGATAATTTGAAGATACTTTTCAATGCTTTTCAACAAGTGGATAATTCTACCAAAAAATCTTTTGGTGGAACGGGTTTAGGCTTGGCAATTTCTAAGGAACTATGTCGAATGATGAAAGGTGAAGTGGGCGTAACCTCTGAGTGGAGCAAAGGCTCAACTTTCTGGTTTACCATCGAAATCAAACAGACGGATATTAGCCCGATGATGGCGAAAAAAGACGAACCAGTTTATAAAATTCTTAATCATTTTGATACCTATCATCCATATTTATTAGTCGTTGATGATAACGCAACCAACAGAAAAGTAGCCAGCGAAATACTTAGAAAATCGGGCTGTGAGGTCATAACGGCAGATTCTGGACAAAAAGCTATTAAATTAGTACAGGCTTCCATCTTGGATAAGCCCTTCGATATTATTTTTATGGATATTCAAATGCCCGAAATGGATGGTATAGAAACTACGCAAATCTTACGAAATAATAATACAAATTTGCCTCCAATCATCGCCATGACTGCCTACGCCATGAAGGAAGACCGAGACCGTTTTATGGCAAATGGCATGAATGATTATGTGCCAAAACCCATTCGGGCGGAGGTGTTGGTGAGGAAAGTTGCGGAGTGGACAGTCAAACAATTAACAATTAACAGTGAACAATCGGGCGGCGTACCGCTAACAGTTAGTAGTAACCAATTATTAGTAACCAGTAACCAGTTGCCAGTTACTAATAACCAACAACTAATAACGAATGACTTCCAAATCCTCGACTCAGAAATTATCAAACAACTCTCCGATAGCGTGGGCGGAGATATGAGTTTTGTGGTTTCTATTTTAGAAGGTTTTGAAGAAGAAGCAACCGAGCAAATTGCTAATGCCATCGAAGGATTCAAAGCTAATAATTGCAAACAAGTACAAGGAGAATTACATACATTGAAAGGCAATGCGGGGACTTTGGGAGCAATGCGGTTGCACGAGATAACCAGAATTATTGAAGAAAGAGCAAAACATTGTGATTTTCAAGTATTTGAAAATGAGGTAGTTATATTGCAAGAGGAATTTGAAAAGTTTAAGAAGGAATTATTAAAGATGAAAAATGGGTGATTTGCTTGATGTATTTGATGCTTCCCGTGTTGAAGATTTTTGGGCGTTCATTTTGTGTTGGTAAATTAATGGTTGAACGTTCCAAAGTTTTGAGATTAAGATAAAACGGTTGAGGCGAAGTGTTTTCAATTTTCGTAAAACCTAATTTGTCATAACTCCTTCCGTCCGACCAATCTCTGTCTGCATACGACATAATATCATCGGGTTGGTGTTCTTTTATAAATGCCTTCAATAATTTATCCATTCCCCCTACTACAACGTAATTTTGTAAGGTTGCAAATCGTATTAATTCAAAAGAACGAGTGCCTGCCCTTTCACCAATTTTCATCGTTCTACCTCCGCTGAAAGTGGCAACGGCGATTAATAATTTTTGAGGTGTTGAATTGTTGAATTGTTGAATTTGTGAACTGTTGTCTATGCCGTTATTTGTGTCTGTACAGATAACACCACCGATAAAACGTTCAACATATTGAGGTTTCAAAAACAATCCATACTTAAATTTCGCCTTTACTGAATCTTGTAAGTGGTTGATTTTCAAGAAATTATCTGCCGTTGGCTTATCAATTCTTTCAATAAAACAATGTCTTGCGTGTAAGCGAGTGAAGCTACCTAACATCGTCAAAATTCGAGATTTAACTAAGTCAGTTTTTGATAAACAAACATCTTCCCAAAGGTGGATAATCTTTTGATTTTGAGCATTTATTTTATCAGAAAAATCTTGGAAATAATTATTTGGAAGGGCATTATTTTGAAAAATTTGAAGTTCAATTAAATGCAAATAAAGTTGCTTTTGTGGAATATAAACCAAACAAAAGACCGATTGATTTTGTATGATTTCAAAATCTATTTGGTTGATTTCTAAGAGTTTATGTATTTCTTTTTTCCACATAAAATGTAACACGATTCTTCCGAATCGTAATTTATTGTTACGATTCGGAAGAATCGTGTTACAGAATCGGTAAATATATTTTATCAATCATTTCTTGATATTCAGAACGGGCATCCGAAGAAACCGTTATTCCTCCTCCACTTTTAAAAATAAGAGTTCCATCTTCTTGTTTTTCGATAAAACGAATCATCACAGAACTATCTAAATTTTTACCATCAAACATCCCAAAAACGCCCGTATAATAGCCTCTATCATAGTTTTCAGCCTCTTTAATAATTGCCAAAGTTTGAGGTTTTGGAGCTCCACAGATTGACCCTGCGGGTAATAATTTGAATAAAAGCGTTCCAATTTGGGATTGAAAATCGGTTGGCAATTTACCACATATTTCAGAACTTACTTGTAATAAATCTCCTTCGTTGGTATGAATTCTACTGATGTATCTAAATTTTTCAACCCAAACTTTTTCCGAAATCATGCTAATATCATTTCGGATTAAATCAACGATGGTAGTATGTTCAGCAAATTCTTTTTTATCGTTGAGAATTACTGTTTCAGCATCGGGAATATCTGCCGAAATGGTGCCTTTCATGGGGTGAGAAGAGATTATTCCATCTTGAATTTTAACAAATATTTCGGGAGAAAATAGAACAAATTTATCTTTAAAATACAAAGAGTATTTCGCCCTACTTCGCTGAAAAATCTCTTGCAAAGTCAAATTTACTTTGATGGGCGTTGGCTTGGTTAAATTCGTCAAAAAGCTATCTCCACGCAACATAGCCTGTTTTACAGTATTAAAGGATTGTTGATATTCTTGAAAACTGATGGGATATTTTTCTAATTCAAGTTTAACGTTGGCAAGGTTTTGAACCTTATCAACGTTCCCATTTTCATTAAAATTAGCTTTTCCATTGATTTTATAAAAAACATTTTCTTGCTTAACTTGCTCCAAAGTCAAAACAACAGGCTGTTTCAAATCATAGTCAATCACGAAAAGAAATGGTGTGCCTTTACTACCCAAGTCGTTCATTTTTTGGATGGCTTGTTGGGTATTTTTGGAAATTATTTGAGAGCAATTTTTCAAGAATTATTAATTATCTATGTAGGAAATGACGGCGATAATTTCGTCTCTCTTCAAGTTTGGATAAGGTGTCATTTCGGCATGATTAAATTTTTCAAATAAATCAACCGCATATTTATCACCACTTTTAATTACTTTTTGAGGATTATTTACCCATTTGACAATCCAATTAATAGGTTTTCTTTCGAGAACGCCTTTCAAACCTGGACCTACAACAATTTCATCAGTTGTAGCATGACAAGTTGCACAGTTATTTTTGAAAATTTGTTCACCTAACGCTTTTTCAGGAGTATTTACTGTTGGATTATTTTGAACACTAACAACTCCACAAAAAAACCGAGGTTCTTCTGAAATTGGAATAGGCTTTGAATAATCGTAATAAGCATACACAATCATTCCAAAACTCAAAATTAGTAGCATTAGAGTCAAAGAGACAAAATTTGAAATATGAGAAATATATTTTTTCATTCAATAATTCAACAAGCAAAAAGCCCTAAAAAGTTTCGTTTTTAGGGCTTTTTTTGATACAAAATATTTTTCAAATTTACGCATATTCATACTCCACTTTTGAAGGCTCAATAACTGTTTTTGAAGCATTTAATACTTCAATTCCCACCAATTGACCATTGGCAGAATAATCTAAAATTATGCCATCTTTATCTTCATCCGATTCATCTATGGCAATGTCACTCAATCTTATATAGAGAATATCTGTTTCTTTATCGTATTTTACTTTCATTGGTATTTAGATATTTTTGAAGTTCTGTAAACTGTTTTGACTAAGTTAGGTGATTTATCAGAATTAACAAAAACTCTGACTAAGTACTGTTTTAGTCCTTCAAATAAAACAACTTTTTGATAAATTAATTGTCCTTCCTCTTCAAAATCTATTTTATCAGGGTTTTCCAAAACGTCAAATACGATTTCTTCTGGAACACCTCTAATTTTCATTTGTTCGATGGCATGAAATGATAATTCAAATTTGTTCATTACATTAATTTTAATCCTTTAAATGCCCCCAATTCTCCCTCCGCTTAATTCTATACAACTGCATTTCACTTACGCCAAATTGCTTCGCTAAGAGTCTCATGCGGGTTTTGCGTTCTGGATCGTCTAATTTTCCACGGATGTACAATACTTTTGGAGCGTTGAGTTTAAACCTTTGTCCACTGCGAATATGCTCAACCATATTACTGATTGATTGAATCACGGCTGGGCTTTTTTGACCGTGGGCGTGCATTTCCGCCTTTGTTACCCACCTTAGATTACTTACATGGTTATTCTGTTTATCAAAATCTAAATGAATCACAAAAGCCTGATCTTCACTTTCTTTGGGTATAAACTGTTCAGCCACCAATCTGTGCAACAGTTTATGTCCACTTATAATCTCTTTATCGACATAAAGTCTGTATCTGAAAGAAACGTAGCCACCTGTTTTACCTCCTTTCAGAATAGTACCTTCCTTTATATTATCAATAAAACTTACCAAGCGACCAAAATTTGAAATGACATAACGCCTTCCACTATACCTCGGAGAATCATAACCTAAGTCAAATTCCGACCACTTTTCTTTATAAAAAAACTTTATCATTTTTTATTTATACGTTTTATGTATTTTGACCAAGAAAATCAAAATATCAATTACTTCTTTGAAAAAAAATCAGCTAAATTATAAGAATCTGACGGGGGAAACTGTGCTGATTATGAAAATTTGTATGCTCAAAGTTACTCAAAACGTAGCTTATCTCATACCAAATCCGTGTTTTTATTGATTTTAGGTGAAATATTTATAAAAATTAGGATGGACAATATAAGGTTCTGTAAAATTAATGGGTATGTTTTTTTTTATGAAAACCATTTTTAAAAATAAGGTGTTAATTTTGAGTAGAGAACCTAAAAATCCATCCATTCCTTGAAAAAAGAAGAAAAAAGCGGTCAAATATTTGACGTACAGATACTTAAAAGAATTTATGATTTCCTAATGCCTTACCGTCTGAGGTTTTGGGGATTGGTTTCACTCATTATGGTTTCTGCTTGCGTAGTGCCATTAAACCCATTATTGATACGCTATACCATTGATAATTACATCGCACAGGGCAATTATCCCAAACTTGCTATGATGCTATTAGCGATGATTGGGGTGCTTTTGCTTCAAGGTTTTTTACAATTTGTTAGTGCTTTTACAGCAGGTTGGTTGGGGCAGACAGTTATTCGTGATATTCGGGTAAAACTTTACGCAAAAATCCTGAAATTACGATTAAAATTCTTTGATGATACCCCCATTGGTCGCTTGGTAACTCGAACAGTTTCGGACATAGAAACCCTCAATGATGTCTTTTCGGACGGTCTGGCGGCAATTGCGGGAGACATTTTGCAGTTAATAATCATCTTTGCCGTCATGTTTTATACCGACTGGCGACTGACCTTGATAACCCTCTCTACAGTTCCTTTTATGGTAGTTTCGACTTATATTTTTAAGGAATTTATCAAAAAATCTTTCAACGAAGTTCGTACTGCTGTCTCTAATCTTAACTCCTTCGTCCAAGAGCATATTACGGGAATGAATATTGTGCAAATTTTCAATGCCGAAAAAATAGAATATGATAAGTTCCTCAAAATCAACGAAGTACACCGTGATGCCAATATCCGTTCCATCTGGGCGTATTCGGTTTATTACCCTGTGGCGGACGTTATTTTGGCAACAGGAACGGGCTTGATTGTTTGGTTTGGTTCAAAACAAATTCTTTATCACGACATGACTCTGGGGACGCTTACGGCGTTCATTATGTTTATGAACTTATTTTTTAGACCTATTCGTTTCTTAGCAGACCGTTTCAATACCTTACAAATGGGAATTGTCTCAACCGAAAGAATCTTGAAACTCTTAGATTCAGACGATTATGTTGTAAATAATGGAAGTTTGAAGACAAACCTAAAAGGAGATATTCGTTTTGAAAACGTTTGGTTTGCTTATAATGATGAAGAATATGTACTCAAAAATATTTCGTTTGAAGTAAAAGAAGGTGAAACTATTGCCCTTGTAGGAGCAACGGGGGCAGGAAAATCATCAACGGTAAATCTCCTGAGTCGTTTTTATGACATCAATAAGGGGAAGATTTTTATTGATAATATTAATCTTCAAGAATATGAATTAGACAGCCTTCGCCAACAAATTGGCGTGGTCTTGCAAGATGTCTTTTTATTTTCAGATACTATCGAAAATAACATCACTTTGGGCGATAAACGCATTACCAGGGAGCGAGTGGTTGAAGCTGCCAAATTAGTGGGGGCAAACGATTTTATCGAAAGATTGCCCGAGGGTTACGACTATAACGTCATGGAACGTGGGGCAACATTATCAGTAGGGCAACGCCAATTAATATCCTTTGTGCGGGCATTGGTGCATAATCCGAAGGTGATTGTACTGGACGAAGCAACGTCTTCTGTTGATACCGAAACCGAAGAAATGATACAAAATGCCATCAGTAAATTGATGAAAGGACGCACCGCCATCGTGATTGCTCATCGACTTTCAACGATTCAAAATGCCAACAAAATACTGGTCTTAGACAAAGGCGAAATCAAAGAATCAGGTACGCATGACGAATTGTTGGAAAAAGACGGTTGGTACGCTGATTTACACAATATGCAGTTTGTGTAATACTGTAGCTCGAAGTGGCACTTCGAGAAA
>JAYUOX010000019.1:0-6767 GCA_043760595.1 Cytophagales bacterium | reverse complement strand
ATGGCGGATACGTGAGCCTATTCCTAAAATATTTTGCATATTGTTTTGACTGAAATTATGATTTTCTACATTTTCATAATTGCAAATGATATGCCAGTAAATGACGGAACATGGATTAGATGAATTTGACACGGATTAAAAAATCTTCTATCCGTATCAAATCCATCTAATCCGTGTTCCGTAACGTGTGCCAACAAAGTTTACTCATTGAAATCCTTAACTGCATTAGCCTTATCAATCTTCACTTCCATCACACTCACCGCCGAAGTCCCAAACCACCCAGAGGCTAATTTAGTCGAATTTGAATTTACATTATTAATATTTGAAGGAATGCGAGCGGCTGGTCTTGCAAATAATCCTGCATTATTTAACTCCTGGCGTAATTGTAACCAAAAATCAAAATGAGCTTCGGTGATTGACAATAATTCAACTCGTACTTTATCGTTTTCTCTGTATAGTTCTGTACTCGCTAATCTACGAAGTGGACGGACAAAAACTAATCCATCACCAATCGGACTTTTATTTCCGATTGCATCATAAGCAATCACAATATTATCAGCGGAACTTTTCAAGGTATCATTCTTATAAATCTTTACTCTGTAACAATCGCCAACGCCTTTTGGGTCGGTTGCATAGAATATTGCATCATAACCTTTACTTGGTTTGCCCGTTCCTCGTTGGCGAACATTGGCATCGTCCAATTTATAGACAATTGAGTCAATTTTGGGTACACGATTGAGCTTGGAAATTGCTGTATATTTTTCCCCTTCTATACTAACTTCTAAGGTATAAGTACGCCCGATTACACCCATTACATCCGTAGATTTTGTGGGTGTCCAAACGTATTTTCCGATATTTTTTGCATCTTTAAATTCGTAAATTTTGCCTAAATCATCGGTTACTTTCACGGTAGCATTTTTGACTCCCTCAACGGTTGACAAAGTCAATAAATCTTGTGATTTTGAGAGTTTGATAACCTGCTCACCCGCAAGGTTTGTAATTGAACCATCAACCACCAAATAAGGGTCAGTTTTGGGTACGTCCAACTGAATTACGTCCTCACAACTCATCAAGGATAATGAGAGCATGAGAGAAGGGATGAATGAAAGAATGTGTTTTTTCATTGTGATATTTTTGTTTGAATCAGGATTAAAGGATTTTAAGATGAATAGGATTATATTTAAAAGTGTAGTCGAACTATCCTGTTTATCCCAAAATTCCAAAATCCTGATTCAGACAATTAAAATTTAAAATTATAAGTAACCGAAGGAATCAAACTGCCAATAATTGATAGTCTAACTGCCTCACTCTTAACGGCTTGTTCCGCTTCTTGGACTGAGCCAACCTCGGCGGTTTGGGGTTGTGTGTATATCGAAAATGGATTTCTTCTGTTGTATAAATTATAGATTGAGAAAACCCATTCTGATTCACCTTTACCAAATAATGCCTTCTTGTTTTTCTTCGTCGCCGACACATCCAAACGATTATAAGCAGGAATTCTGACGTTGCCACGAACGCCACTTTCTGTGATTCCGTAGGTAAAGTTTTCAATCGTTCCTTGACGTTCAGGAAGAGAATATGGAACGCCCGAAATGTAGGCAAAGTTGGCTCCAAAGCTCCATTTTTTGTTCAATTCGTATTGGGCAACAATGTTCAACGTATGTGTTCTATCAAAACGATTTGGGAACCAATTTCCGCTGTTTAGTCCAACAATTTGTCGTTCTGTTCTTGCTAAGGTGTAGCTCGTCCAACCCGTTAATTTTCCTTTGTTTTTCTTGATGTATAATTCGACTCCGTAGGCACGTCCATTTCCAAAAAGTAGGTCTTTTTCAAAGGTTGGATTTAAGAATAAATTGGCTCTGTCGGCATAGTCAATTTGATTTTGAAAATCTTTGTAATACACTTCCAAAGAGGTTTCATAATCGTTATCCCCAAAGTTTTTGAAATATCCCAACGCCACTTGGTCGGTTAATTGTGGTTTGATATTATTAGTACTTGAAGTCCAAACGTCCAAAGGCGTTGAAGCTGCCGTGTTGGACATTAAGTGAATATATTGTGTCATTCGATTATAACTCGCCTTTATTGAACTGTTCTCGCCAGTTTCTAATTTGGCATTAAACCTTGGCTCAAAATTACTGTACGTTTGTAAGATTTTATTAGGGTCATTTGCCTTAGTATCAAGCTCATAGCCCGAAGGAAGTTTATCCGAAATACCCACAAAACGTCTGACATAATAAACCTCTTCACTGCTTTTATAATCGTATTTAGAGAATCTGACTCCGTATTGCAACGATAATTTTGGGGTTATTTTCCACTCATTTCCTACGTAGGCAGAATACTCAATAGCATCTTTGGCGGGAGCTCCAAAAGAGACCTTCGTACCGTTTGAACTCGCATTTGCTGACCCTGGGGTGAAACTATACGTTAGAATTTGTCCCCCAAAAGTTAAGGTATTATCGGGAGTAATATAATATGTAAAATCAGGTTTGAAACTTAAATTTTCAATATTTGAAGTCCAACGGAATTGATTATTAGGGCGTTGATTTTTTAAATCTGAATCCAATAAATAATCATAATTACTATAAAAAGCGGTAGCATTCAGGAATAACTTTGAACTAAATACATGATTCCAACGAGCAGATAGAGTGCTATTTCCCCAATTGAATCCGAACTGATTTCCGAAGACATCACGTCCAAAATATCCCGATAAAAACACCGAATTATTCTGGTCGATGTTGTAGTTTACTTTTGCCGTTAAATCATAAAAATTGAATTGTGTATCGGCATTATTGCCCGTCAGAAAAGGTTTTGCGAGTACGTCCGCATACGAGCGACGAGCCGCTATGATGAACGATGCTTTGTCTTTCACGATGGGAGCCTCAATAGATAAACGACTGAAAATGAAGCCGATACCACCGTTTATTTCTAATTTTTTAGCATTTCCTTCCTTCATTCTTACATCCAAAATAGAAGATGCACGACCACCGTATTGGGCAGGAATACCACCTTTAATTAGCTTCACATCTTTCACAGCATCGGGATTAAAAATGGAGAAAAAACCGAACAAGTGAGATGAATTATAGACGGGTGCTTCGTCCATCAAAACTAAATTTTGGTCCACCGCACCACCTCGCACATTGAAGCCCGTTGCACCTTCGCCCACGGTTGAAACACCAGGTAATAATTGAATAGCACGCACCAAATCAACTTCACCCAAAAGTGCTGGAATTTTCTTGATGGTTTTCATATCCACCTTATTTACCGACATTTCGATTGCCTTCACGTTATCGTCTTCCCGCTTACCCGTTACGACCACTTCCGCCAATTCCTGACCGTCTTCCACCACTTCTAAATTGAGGGTTACATTTTGGTCGTTTAACTTTACATCACGAATTGATTTTCTGTAACCTACCGAGGTGATAATCAAAGTATAGTTTCCTTTTGGAAGTGTTAAAGAATAAAAACCGTAAGTATTGGTCGTTGTTCCCGTGAGTAATTCTTTCACAAAAACGGAAGCGCCGATGAGTCCTTCGCCGTTTTTGCTGTCTTTTACATAACCACTAACCGTCAATTTTTCGTTTTGAGCGAATAAACCAAAAGGTAAAAGAAGCAACAGGAAAAGTATTTTTTTGATAGATTTAAGCATATTTTTTATTGGAATAATTGAAAAAGAATCTTTGTTGAATTATATTTATTAAAACGTTGAAAAGGTGATTTTAGTTACGAATTGACTCTTGTTTTTAGGCGATTCACGGTATTTTATTGTTTAATTAATTGATAATCAGATAATTATTTCCGTTCAATATTTCAAATAATAATATTGGAATCACCTGCCTATATTCTTGATACATTAGAATAATACAAAATTACTTCTGAAATTAATGATTATGGTATTTTACTTGATGAGTGGTTGATGGGGCTTATTCTTTGACAGTCGAAAATGGGATTACCCCTATTTTGTTGTTTGTTTGGTAGTTTATTATTTTGTCAAATTTAACGTGAAATAATAACGTAATTAATGTGAATAAAAATGTAATGGACAAAATGGTTTTGAAGCGGACGAATTATGTGGTAATTGAAATTTGTAAATTATTTTATCAATTCAGTATTATGTTACCGATTATAATTTTTTATTTCAAACATTGGCATTAACTTTGTTTCATATTCAGCAACATAATTCTAAAATCCATGAATCTTGAACAGTTAGGCAATATTATACGTGAAAGGAGAAACGAGCTTTCTTTTAGTCAGGAATTACTCAGTAACAAAAGTGATGTAGCCATCAAAACCATTCATTCCGTAGAATTAGGAAAGGCTAACCCGTCTGTGAAAACCTTAGATAAAATTCTGGAAAATTTAGAATTAGAAATTATTGTTGTAAATAAGAAGGTGTGATAATGTACGGACTAAGCCTGAAAGGCTTAAATATGAATAACCGTATGTAAACTGGGCGGCACTCCGCTTACGGAATTATAAATTGAGATTCTACAACTCTGAAAGAGTTGAATAAACCATATCAAACTGACCTTGAAATTTTGTGGAAGATATTTAACCCTTTCAGGGTTTCTCACTCCATATATTTATTCCGTATGTTTCACATACGGTTATTCACATTTAAGTCCTTCGGACTTGTAATTACTTGATTATTAGTAAAATAGAACTAAAAAAACATGGAACAAGCTATTTCCTACGAAAGAATTCCAACCAGTATTTACGCAGACTCTGATGCTGCCTCTCGGGCAATTGCACATGAGATTGCTGCTATCATCCGCAAAAGAGCCTCCGAAGAAAAACCTGCCGTATTGGGTTTAGCAACGGGTTCTTCGCCCAAAAAAGTCTATTCAGAACTCATCAGAATGCACCGTGAAGAAGGTTTGAGCTTTCAGAACGTGGTAACTTATAACCTCGACGAATACTATCCGATGGAGCCCGATGCCGTGCAGAGTTACGTGCGGTTCATGCGTGAACAACTCTTCGACCACGTGGATATTCCCGCAGGAAATTGGCATTTGCCCGATGGAACTTTGCCCTTAGATAAATTAGCTGAGTTTTGTAAGGATTACGAATCTCAAATTGAAAAATACGGCGGTTTGGATTTTCAGTTATTAGGAATTGGACGTAACGGACACATCGGTTTTAATGAACCTGGTTCGTTAGTTAATTCTCGTACTCGTTTGATGACCTTGGATTTGACCACCCAAATTGATGCCGCAGGAGATTTTGGTGGCTTATCGAAAGTCTGCAAAAAGGCAATCACGATGGGCGTTCAGAAAATTATGGAAGCCAAAAGAGTGGTTCTCTGTGCTTGGGGTGAACATAAAGCCGCAAATGTTGCCCGTGCCGTTGAAGGTTCTGTAACTTCTGATGTACCAGCCTCTTATCTGCAATTACACGAAAACGCTTCGTTTATTATTGACAATTCGGCAGCCGCCCAACTCACTCGTATGCGTACTCCGTGGATGGTGGATGCAGTGACATGGGATAGACCAATGATTAAAAAAGCGGTTACGTATTTGGCTTTAACGGTCAAGAAACCAGTCTTGAAATTAACCAGTTCAGACTATAACGAAAACGGACTTTCTGACCTTTTGGCACTCTACGGTCAGGCGTATGATATTAATATCGAGGTATTTAACTATTTGCAGCACACCATCACGGGTTGGCCCGGTGGCAAGCCCAATGCGGATGATTCTAACCGTCCAGAACGAGCATATCCTGCCAAAAAGAAGGTCGTTATTTTCAGTCCCCACCCCGATGATGATATTATTTCGATGGGTGGAACCTTCCAGCGTTTGGTTGATCAGGGGCATGATGTTCATGTGGTTTATCAGACTTCGGGAAACATTGCCGTTGCCGATGATGAAGCCTTGCGTTTTGCAGAATTTGTGGTAGATTTTAACGAAAGATTTGATGCAAACAACCCAAAAGCTAACAGAATTTATAAAGAAGCTGCTAAGTTTTTGAAAGCCAAGAAAGATTCAGAAATTGATACGGATGAAGTGCGATTTATTAAGGGATTAATTAGAAGAGGGGAAGCAAAAAATACGTGTCGTTACGTGGGAATTAAAAAGGAAAATATGCACTTTTTGGATATGCCTTTTTATGAAACTGGGACGATTCAGAAAAATCCGCTGGGCAAAGAAGATGTGGACGTGGTGATGGCAAAAATTGAAGAATTACAACCGCATCAAATCTATGCCGCTGGCGACTTAGCCGACCCTCACGGAACGCATAAAGTGTGTCTGGACGCTATTTTTGAGGCTGTTCAGAAATTACGCCACCGTGAATACATGAATAATTGTTGGGTTTGGTTATACAAAGGAGCGTGGCAAGAGTGGGATATTGACCAAATTGAGATGGCAGTTCCGATGTCGCCCGACCAAGTTTTAAAGAAAAGATACGGTATTTTCAAGCACCAATCACAGAAAGACGGAGTTCCATTTCAAGGAACGGATGCCCGTGAATTTTGGCAGCGTGCTGAGGATAGAAATAGCAATACTGCCAATTTGTATAATGCTTTGGGACTTGCGGAATATCAGGCTATGGAGGCGTTTGTTCGATGGCGGTTTTGAGTTTGTAATTTGATATTTTAACCACTAAAAAATAGCATGAAACCAATTAGGAAAGACATTCTCTGGAAAGCCATAATCGAAGATTTCTTTTCAGACTTTTTGACATTCTTTTATCCAGAAGCATTAGATATTTTCGATTTTACCAAGGGGTTTGAATTTTTGGATAAAGAACTTGAACAAATCATACTTCCATCT
>JAYUOX010000018.1:0-20616 GCA_043760595.1 Cytophagales bacterium | reverse complement strand
AACGGAAAATATCTTTCTTTCCGACAGAATTATTACTGGAAATAAAGTAAGCATAATCGCCCGCTGCCGAGATGGTGTAATAGGCATCGTATTGGTCGGTATTGATGGGTTCGCCGATGTTGGTGGGTTCTGTCCAATTAATCCAAGTTTCGTCTTTTCGCTTACAAACCCAGATGTCATTACTACCTTTTCCGCCCTCACGATTACTCGAAAAATAAAGCGTTTTGCCGTCTGCCGCCAAGAATGGGGTTGTTTCGGTAAAATCTGTATTGACATCATCACCCAAATTTATAACCTCTGACCATGAGCCATCTTTTTCTAAAAATGAGGCATAAATATCGTCTTCATCAGAATTTTTCTTTTCTGAAAAAGCCATCAAAAGCGTTTTACCATCGTTAGAAAGATACCCGTATTCATTCTTTCCACGACTCAATTTTTCATACTTCGGAATCTCCATTTTCTTCGGAATCTCCCATCCATTAGCTGATTTTTTAGCGATGGAAAAACCACGAGTTTCGTACTGTCCGTTCACATAAGCACCCTTTACCAAAATGGTTTGTCCATCGGGTGAAACGCTGTAAATGGTATTGTATTGGTCTCGATTGAGGGCTTCGGACATACGTCTGGAAGTCGTCCACGCACCCATGAGGCTTTCGGAATACCAAATATCTTGCGAACCCGCAATTTGCTCAGTACCAGCCATTCCGAACTTGTTTTGGGGATGATTTTTACGCCCAAAATATAGCGTTTTCCCATCGGGCGACATCACAGGATTGAGTTCAGAATATTCAGTATTGACGGCAGAACCAATGCTTTCAGGCTTGTTTTGAGCTATGAGCAAAGCGTTTTGGGCTGTGAGTAATGAGATTGAAAAAAGAATTTGGAGAGTGGTTTTCATAGAGAAAATGATAGCTATTTATTTGGTTGGAAAATAATTCCGACTATAAACGTCGTGGAGGTTTTGAACCTCCACGACGTTATTTTCCACGATAAAAAGTTGAAAATGTTTAGTTTTTAACGAAAAGTAAAGCGGAAAATTGTTACATAAAAAAGGTAGTAGAAAATGTGAGGGTTGGCGTGGCACGGTTTGCGTGGGATTTGTGCTAAGACCGTGTCACGCCTGATTTTGGAAGAAATCTGTAAATTCAAATTTGGTCTCCCAGACATGGCTCGGTCTCTGCTGAACCCCACGCAAACCGTGCCACATCCACTAAATCTCCACAAAAATTCAAACATAAAGTTTACGCTCTCCCAATCCATTTCCCCACTAATTCCCCCTCAGATACATCATTACGCAGTTTTTCCAACAGCGATTCAATATTATCATCCACAATTAGCATATCAAGATTTGCTTGTTTCACAAAACCTTCTGAAACCATTTTTTTAAGCATAATTAGTAAATCATCGTAAAAACCGTTGATGTTCAGAATCCCGATTGGCATTTGATGAAGTCCTAATTGTCGCCAAGTTAGGATTTCAAAAAGTTCATCCAACGTTCCCCAACCGCCTGGGAGGGCAATTACGGCATCAGATTTTACTGCCATAATTTGCTTGCGAGTGTGCATGGATTCCGTTATGATACATTCAGTTAGTCCTTTGTGCTGAACTTCCCAAGGCTCCATAAAAGACGGAATTACCCCGATGGCTTCTCCGCCATTTGCCAGAATTGCATCGGCAATCGTTCCCATTAAACCCACACTTCCACCGCCATAAACTAAGGTAAGCCCTTGATTAGCAAGTGTTTTGCCAACTTCTGTGGCGGTGTTTTTATGAATTTCATTATGACCTGCTGATGAACCGCAGTAGATTAGAATATTTTTCAAAATATCGGATTTGTTTTTTAGTTTCGTAAAAATAATAAATGCTTGTGTATTATCCAGAAATTGATGTAGATATCCGATTAAATTCATCCAAAGCACATCAACGAATTATTAGTAAATTGACAGCAAGTTTGGGATATTTATTTACTATCTGATAATATTACATTTACAAATAGTTGATATTATCATCGTAATTTTGAAATAAAAACATGAAGCAACACCGAGCAATTTTCCAGCAAAGCGGTTGGAGGGATTTTCAGAAGAAAAGAAGAATAACAACAAATCAGCACGATAAAATAAACCAAGATTACGATAAGGTTTCGTTTGACTGGATTCAATAAAAAAAGCCTTCCTAAATGACAGAGGAAGGCTTTTTTATTGATTTTAACTTGGCAAAAACACTCCTGATAAGTTTCGAGATTTTGCCCAATACGAAGCATTCATTTCTTCTATTCCTCCCAAATTATTCCAAAACCCTTCAACGGTATCTGGTGATTGATAAGCAAAATAAAAGTGCCATTGAAATAAGTATTTTGCTTGGGGTTTATCTATTTCAAAAGTATCAGCATAAAGCGTAACTTCTTCAATCATTGCCAAATATTTGTACTTCAATTTTGGGTCATAATTACGAATAGTCTCTATAATTTGTGGGTCTTTGTTTTCTGCAAGATTTAGAAGATTAAATAACTCAAGCATCTTTTCATCATTCAGAAAGGTCTTCCAAAGTGCTGATAAATTTTGTAAGCGTTTGAATTTTTGTTGTTTTTGGTATTGATATAAAGCAAATAGTCCTCCAATGATAACAAAGAGAGGTTGTATAATATCTTTCAGAATCGTTGTCATATTCATTTGATTTAAAAACTAAGGTAAATTAATAAAACTCTTCTAATAAACAAACTCCCCAAACTCAGACCGTATCGTAACTCCTTTATTTTCAGCACTTTCTACTCTTCCAATTATCTGAGCATTAATGCCATAAGATTTTGAAATATCAATAACCGTCTGGGCATATTGTGGATTTAGGTATATTTCCAAACGATGTCCCATGTTGAAAACCTTGTACATTTCTTTGTAATCAGTACCAGATTCGGCTTGAATCATTTTAAAAAGTGGCGGTAATTCAAACAGATTGTCTTTGACGATATGGACATTATCGACAAAATGTAAAACCTTCGTTTGGGCTCCACCCGAACAATGCACCATACCGTGAATCACGGGGCGTAATTCATTCAGTAACGCCTTCACGACGGGTGCATACGTGCGTGTAGGCGAAAGGATTAATTGCCCTACATTCAAAGGACTGCCTTCTACTGAATCGGTCAATTTTTTTGAACCACTATAAATCAATTCTTGCGGAACAGCTGGATCAAAACTTTCTGAATATTTTGTTGTTAAATAATGCCCTAAAACATCATGTCGGGCAGAAGTGAGTCCGTTTGAACCCATGCCACCGTTATAAATTTTCTCATAATTCGCTTGTCCGTCCGAAGCTAAACCCACGATTACGTCTCCATCTTGAATGGTATGATTTGAAATTACATCGGCACGTTTCATGCGAGCAACTACCGTTGAATCTACGATAATTGTACGAACTAAATCACCCACATCGGCAGTTTCGCCACCCGTACTCCAAATTCCAATGCCATTATCTCTAAGCATTTCCAACACTTCTTCCGTTCCCTTGATGAGTTCGGCAATCACTTCACCTGGAATCAGGTTTTTATTTCGACCTATCGTGCTGGATAACAGCATATTATCCGTTGCTCCCACGCAAATCATATCGTCCGTATTCATCACAACGGCATCTTGGGCAATGCCTCTCCATACAGAAATGTCGCCCGTTTCTTTCCAGTAAAGGTAAGCTAAGGACGATTTTGTACCTGCACCATCGGCGTGCATGATGTTGCAATATGCCGCATCTCCACCCAACATATCAGGTGAAATTTTACAGAAAGCCTTTGGAAAAAGCCCTTTGTCTATGTTTTCGATGGCTTTGTGGACATCTTCTTTGGAAGCAGAAACGCCTCGCTGCATATAGCGGTCTGTCATTTGTTCATTCTAAATTAAGGGACAAATTTAAAACCCTTCCTTGGTTTCCTCCTTCTTTTTCTCGTCTTTTTTCACTTCATCTTTTTTCACAACCTTTTTGCCCTTCTCGGTTTTGGTTCGGTATGAGTCCGTGAAGTGTTCGGTGAAACCAAATTTTTCTTCTGCACCTACCCCCAAGAAAGCGTAAGCATTTTTGCCACTTCCTTTTTTCACACCCTTTGATTTGGCGGCTACGGCATTGTTAAATTCACCGTCGGATGAGATTACACCCATTTCGTTTTTCAAATATCCCATAAAATACCACACGTCGGTTGAAGGTTCCAAATACAAATAAAATTCGTCTCCTTCGGCAGTTTTTTTGATTTCGACCATGCCTTCTATTTCCGAATTAATATCTGTTCCTCCAATGCTGGCAATGCTCAATTTTCCGACTGAATAAAAGGCGGAGGCTTGTTCAGAATACCGTAAATTTGCCTTAGAAATGACCATTGTCGTGTTCAATTTGGCATTTATCGTATGTAAAGGCACGTGTTCATTTTTCAGTCTCCGCTCGAATGGGTCGATGGTCTTTCCCCCTAAAATATTTGCTAATTTTGACATTAAACGCTCTTTATCTTCGGGTTCATCGGCACTGGCGTTGTCTCGGGCATCAAGGTTAGTTTTCACTATTTTATCTGCCATTGATTTCAAAACCTCCGCAGGCATCGGAAAATTCAAGACCATCATTTGGTCGAATTTATACTTACCACTATCCACCCGCATTTCGGCAAAACCAGCCGTTTGAAGGTAATTGGAAGGATTATAGAAATTAAAATTACCCTCTAATTTCAACGTTCGCTTGTCGTCATCATACGTGTAGCGACTGGTTTCGTAGGATTTATTCTTTTCATCTGGACCAATTTCAAAACGGCTTGTTTTTGGAATATCTCGTAGTTGACCATTTACCGTAAAAATATCTTCGTCTTTTGGGTCTTCTTTACTGGTTAAAAACGTGGTATATAAGCCCGTAGAGGTAGTTCTGGCGTGTAACCCTGCGTAAATTAGAGCATTCAAATCGCCTTTCATGTTGGGTTGAATCTGAATATTTACATCATCGGTACTATTGCCTTTGTACGCAACCCAATTGACCACATCCGCTCGATTTTTGTATTCTGGACGCACGAAACCATTGAGTGTCAGGTTTTTATCGGTTGCCACCATCGTAATATAACCCCGATAAAGCACTTTTGGCGATAAGTGAAATTTATCGGTTTGCTCAACCGTTGCTTTTGCGGTAGTTACGTAACCTTTTGTTTTTTTACGACTATCAATAATTGATTCCTTAAAATCAAAATTACCCATTTTGATATTCATTGTGTCGCCCGCAAGATTTGGGAAACGGTAAGTGGCATCGCCTTCAAATTTTATTCTTGAAATAATCCTGATATTTCCGTTCACCAAATTATGGTAGCCATTGACGGTATCAATCTGCAATTTAGCATTATAAAAACCTCGCATTTCAGCATCTCTACGGATAGAAACCGCCCCTTTATCAGGAATAATTTTGGCATCTGCCGACTTGATAAATGGCACGCCGTTGATGTTAAGTGACTGTTTGTCAATTTCATACAAAGCCTCTGAACCATTAAAAGATAGTCCTTCTTGCGAGGGTTCGATGGAGGTAAAGGTCGTGTTTTTAACATCACCTTTCATCGTAATTGTTTTCTTATTAATGTCCCATTCAGCACTGTTGATAGACGTTTTATAGGCAGTGTAAGGGAAATATAAACTCGTGGAATCGTCCAGTTTAAGGTTCGTTGGCGTTTTTATACTGACTAAACCCGTTGCTAAATTAAAGCTGACGTTCATATTATTACCCAACAAAGCGGGTTTAGAAACTTTCAGATTATTACCTACCGAAAGTGTTGCCATGTCTGCCGTGAAGGCTTCTTTTCCAAATTTTATATTGTCTGACTCCGTCTCAGAATCCTGACGTTTTACCTTCCCGAAACCAAACAAACCTGTTTGACGAACCAAGAGTTTTCCTTCTAATTTTGAACTGGCGGCATAAAAATCAAACGAATTTCCTTTGGTCTCAATCAACATACTGTCGGCTTTGGGTTGCCATTTTAGGGAGTAATTTTTAATATCCACTTTCGTATAATAGGCTTGTCCAACCGTGCCTTCGTTGATAATTCCCGTAGTACCATTTGCCGTAACTGAATCAAGGGTAAAAAGAGCATATTTTGCTTGAATCTGTGAGGTCAAATGGTTGATTTCACATTCAGCATGAAGCCCTTGTTTATCCATTAAAAGGGGTTTTTCGAACTTCACGAAGGTTTTTGAATTATAAACATTGTATTTTCCTTCTTGCACTTTGTGGCTGAAACCCAAGGAGTTATCAGGCATCGAGATCAACGTTTCTTTGAATGGCGGAAAGATTCCATCCGAATTAAACGTACCTACAAAGTCAATATCTTTGATGTTCAAACTATCAAAATCAATGCTTGGTACTTTGAAGAACACCTTTTTGTTATAGACTCCATTGGCACGATACGGGTGGTCGAAATAGGCAGTTACACCCGTTGGTACAACCAAACGTGGGTACTCTACCAATCGCTGACGACCCGATTTATTATCTGGTTTATTGATGTAAATTACGCCCGCTTCATACTTTAAATCACCCCCAATTTCAATGCGTCCTTTTTTGGATAGTTCTTTTTGAGGAACAAAAGTGATAGAATCAATTTTGTTTAGTTTAACACTAAATTCTCCGTAATTGAACGATAAATCTTTTCCTCTGAATCTGAAATTACCTGTTTTTAATTCCCCACTAATTCCAAAGTTTCTGTCTTTATTTACTTTGATAATATTGTCATAAGGAGCCATGAAGACATTGAGAGAATCGGAGAGATAAAACTGTTTTACTCCCCTGACAATCAGTTGGTTATCTTTTAAATTTAGCGTTGCGTTAGTGGTTGAATCCTTTTTATTTGATGAATAAAATGATGGAATCAGGAAATTATCGTAGTCTTTTCTGGCACTATAAGCTGCCAAATTATGCATCCCTTTCCGAGATAATTTCAAGATTTCTATATCAGGGTCGTACTCAAGATAGCCTTTTTGCATCATTTCTAAAAATACGGGTCGGAGGATATTCGCATCTTTCTGAAAGGCAACCGCCAAGTTGGAAAGCGTGGTGGAAGGTAAGTTGTTTTTTCGGGTATAATTAGAAACCACCAGTAGCGGATTGAAACTATAATTTGCCGAAAGTTGAGAAAAGCGTTCAGGATTGTAATAGTCAAAAGATTCAAAAAGGGCAGGGACAACATTCTTCGCCGTGAGGATTGAGAAGTCCATGCGTTGGTCGTTCATGTTCCAATTCATGGCATCGGCGGTTATGTCCAATTTATGGTAACTATCTGAGTATGAGGACTCTCTGAATCCGCCAGCATCCACTTTGTTGAGTCGGAGAATGTAGTTTTTACGGTTATAAGCCAACTTTACTGAAGGATGATACAAGGAATCTGTACCCGCAAAATAACCTGTAAATATTGCCGAAGGAGAAGCAATTAAAGAATCACCGACTTCAAAACGTTTACTGGTAACTCTAAAAGCGATTTTTCCATCTTTTTTTACAATAATTGTAGCGTATTTTGACTGTAAAGAAGCACTCGAAATTTTGTTGCCGACCATCGTAAAACCGCCTTTGTAGTCAATGTCTCCACTATTTTTCAGAACGACATCATTTTGCAACGACATAAATCTGGGGTAAAAAGAAGGGGCATTTTTAGCTCGTTTTTTACTCACAAATTCAAAGATTCCTTTAATCGGAGCATTCAGTTTTTGATTGTTGGTAATAATTGCAAATTCCGAGGTAATTTTTGGATTTCGGACTTCCATATTGTAGTTATTCAAAGTTGCAAAAACCTCTGGAATCCCTACATTTTCCCACGAAAACGTACCGCCCGTTCCCAATAAAATCCCCTCTTTTATACTCAATATAGCAGAAGTATTTTTTAGCGTAACGGAGTCATTGGCGGTGGTAATAGATAAGTCGATTTTAGTAAATTCTATGACTGGACCAGGGTTCAAAAACTGCATTGTGGGTTCTTCCACAGGGGCTTGTGCAGGAGTATTACCGCCCGTAGGGAGCGGTGCGTCCCAATCGTCCCACGCATTGGTCTTCTTTTCGGATTCGGGGGTAGTATTTGTAGGCTGATTGGGTGTAGTGGGCTTTTCTGGTTTATTGATTTCAATTTTTTGCTCATTAAACCTAAACCCTATTGAGCCATTTTGAGCGTATAAACGATTGAAATTTGTAGAATAAATTAGTCGATTATTAAAGTACAAACGGCTAATATCAATGTAGCGAAGGGTCGTTTTGGTATCACCCGTTTCTGCGGATTTACGGAGGGTTTCTAAGTAATTATCTAAGAGTGTTTGGGGTATTAAGGCACTGTTTACCCCCAAAATAATGGCATCGAAAAGCCCCACAAACTGCGGCGGCTTATAACCTTTCTTGAACATAAAACTTGAGACACTCGCCAACTTACTTTTCTGATTATCAGTTAGTTTACCAGAGTTCCAGAGTTTATCAAAATTCAAAGATATAGCCTCCGCTTGTGGATTGTTTGACAACACCAAAAAGTTCTTGGCATCTGCCAAAAATTCTTCGGGTTTATCAGATAATTTTAGTCCTTGTGCATTTGAAAAAAAATATCCTAACATGAGCATCACGCTCAATACTAACGATTTGGTGTTCATAGATTTTACAGATTGGTCACTGTAAAATTAACGAAATAATTGGGGACGGTATTGGATTGGAGGTATTAAAAGTTACAACGATTTGGAATAGGGAAGTGATTTAATGTAGTTCTCCATCAAATCCGTATCAATTTCTCCCAAGCTATTGACGGGTAATTTAATGAGGGATTCTTTCATTCGGTTTGATTCCCATTTTATTTACGTTTGAAACTTGACTATCCATTTCTTACTGAGCTACTTGGATGATTATTTTCCAATTGATTTGTACCTTTTCGCTATCTATTATTTCATTGATAACTCCTTTTTTACTACCATTCATTACTGCCTGCGAGATTAAATCTATACTTTCCTCCTGTATATGCCAGCTACGGTAATAACCTCCAAAAGATAATTCCCAGTAAGGATAATATCCACACACGTTGCCCAAGATAATCATTTCTGCAATATCTTTCAGAAATATGTCGGTTCTATGAATTGTCATTTATTGGAAATATTTGATGATTTTAAACGCTTTTTAATTAATTGTGCTTGCGGTCTAACTATCGTTTGGATAACACCGTCTGACCGAATATAAAGCCTCTTTCAGACGAGGCTGGGGCTCCCCAGACGATAGTCAGACCGCTAAACAAAGAAAATGATTTTACAAAAAATTTGATAGATTAAAGTTTTTCAAATGGTAGGTAATTTTCGAAGAAACTTATTTTAACCAAACTTTCAATAATCCTCCACAACTTTCGCCTCTATACTCTCTCAAAAACAACCGAAGCCCAATTATTTTTCTCCTCCATTTTCGTTTTTACCAATCCAGCCGCTTTTGCAACGTCTTCAATGTCAGCAATATCATGCTGATAAAAACCACTCACGACCAATATTGACGGAGATGGCTTCATAAATTCTACGTACTTTGGAATATCTCGCATTAAGATATTACGATTGATATTTGCTAAAATGATGTCGTATTGTTCGGAGGGTTCGTCTTCAATTGTTCCCTGACGGATGACTACATTTTCACAATTATTTAATTGACAATTTTCACGAGAATTTTCCGCTGCCCATTCCTCAATATCAAATCCTGCGATGTCGGAAGCTCCTAATTTGGAGGCAAATATTGCCAAAATTCCCGTCCCACAGCCAACGTCAAGCACTTTTTTGTCTTGGTGGTCAATATCCATTTGCAGTCCCAAAACCATTGAAGTGGTTTCGTGGTGTCCCGTTCCGAACGACATTTTTGGATTAATCAATAACTCATAAGCTACTGTAGGGTCAGGTTCATGAAAATTTGCTCGTACTCGCACACGCCCATTAGCTGCCAAAATAGGTTCATAGTTTTTCTCCCATTCTTCGTTCCAGTTCTTTTTTTCTAAGGTTTTATAAGAATAGCTCATCGGGGTCATGCCCAGATACCGCTCCATGATTTCGTCCACGGCATCTTCCGAAAAAATATCTTCGGTGATGTAGGCATTCAAAGAGTCTGATTCTTCGGTAAAAGTTTCGTAGCCAATTTCACCCAATTCTGCCATGAAAATATCTGAAAATTCTGGATTGATGGATAATTTTAATTCTATGTAATTCATGGTTTTTGGGGATAATTTTTCGTGGCACAAAGGTAATTATAGTATTTCGGATTTATGATTTCGGATTTAATTTAATCGTCCGAAATCCAAACTAAATCCACTCACGTATATCTACCAAAATCAATTCAGAAATTATTAAACCCTCATATATCATGCAAAAGCTCGTTACATTTCATCAACAAAACTTCTTAAAATACTTATTTATTTCGGTATTGTTTTTTGGTCAGGTTAGTTGTACCAAAACGCAAAAATCTGAAAGTGCTTCTTCGCAGAATAATCTGACAATTCCTGATTTATTCCAACGTACTGGCGATTTGGGTAAAGCCGAAGAATGGCAAAAAACCCAAGAAAAAATCGCTGAATTGAAGCAAAAACTCACCAAAGACCCCAACGACATCAAGGTTCGTTTACAGATTGCGACTATTTATCTTTCAGAAGCCAGAATCACGGGTGAACATCCTTATTATTATCCTGCTATTCTGAAAATTTTGGATGGTATTTTGTACCTAAATCCAAATAATTTTGAAGCAACTACCTACAAAGCATCCGTAAAAATGTCTCAACATCAATTTGCCGAAGCCCGTGATTTGGCAGAAAAAGCTCGTAAAATCAACCCTGACAATGCTTATGTGTATGGCGTATTGGTAGATGCCAATGTGGAACTGGGTTTTTATAAAGAAGCAATTGCGATGTCCGATAAAATGCAAGCCTTGAAGCCGTCTTTGGAAGCCTATTCGAGAGCGTCCTATTTACGGGAGATTTATGGTGATTTCAACGGGTCAATCAGTGCCATGAAATTAGCTGTGGAGGCTGGAATGCCAGGTTCTGAACCTTTTTGTTGGAGCAAAAATACGCTCGGGCATTTGTACGAATCAACGGGGCAATTGAAGGAAGCCCAACAACAATACGATGATATTTTGGTATCTCGTCCAAGTTATGCCTTTGCGTACAGAGGTCAAGCAAGGGTTCTGAAAGCCAATAAACAATACGATAAGGCTTTGGAAATATTAGAAAAAGCAGCGAAAATAATGCCTGAGTTCTCATTCCACGAAGAAATGGCTGAGATTTATGACCTCCAAGGCAATCACGAAAAAGCCTTGAATAAATACGAAGAAGTTGCTTTAATGTTGGATGAAGATGCCAAATCTGGACACGCCGTTGATTTGGAATTATGTAAACTTTATACCAAAGCTGGCAAGATGGATTTAGCTCTAAAACATGGTATGATTGAATTCAAAAAACGCCCAAGAAATATAGACGTAAACCACGCAATGGCGGTTGTATCCTTCAAAATGAATGATTTTAAGAAAGCAAAAGAACATATTATAGTGGCATTAAGCACAGGTAGCAGAGACCCCGAATTATTGAATGATGCGGGTAAAATAGATAGAAGTTTAGCGAATAATCAGCTTGGTTATGAGCCGATTGTAGTGGCGAATAGATAGAGTTACTGACACACGGAAGGCTTCCTTCAAAAGGAAGCCTTCCGTAATAACTAAAATCATGAAAAACCTCTTCTCTTTACTAATCATACTTTTCATAACCTCCAAAGCCTTCGCTCACTTGGGCGATATTTCGGGCGTGGTTTATGATGATAAAACAAAACTGCCTCTGCAAGGCGTTAGTGTACAATTGACGGGGCTAAATAAAGCTGTTTTGACCAATGATTTAGGACAATTTCATTTTCATGATTTGCCTTCAGCTCCTTACAAAGTGGAGGTTTCGCATCTTGGTTTTAAGGCACAGGTGGTTACGGCAACTGTAAAAGATGATGGGAATACATTTTTGAAAATTATGGTGAGTGAATCATCTCTACAATTGGCGGAGGTGGTGGTTTCATCTCAACGTCCTCACGACCAACAACTTATCAGTGGTCTGGACATTAAATTACGCCCTATCACCAACTCCCAAGAAGTTCTCAGAATGGTGCCAGGGTTATTCATTGGGCAACACGCAGGCGGAGGAAAAGCCGAACAGATTTTCTTGCGAGGATTTGACATTGACCACGGCACAGACATCCGCCTGACCGTGGACGGTATGCCCGTGAATATGGTCTCACACGCACACGGACAAGGTTATGCTGATTTGCACTTCGTAATTCCAGAATTAATACAAGGGGTGGACTTCAAAAAAGGCTCGTACAATGCCGAGAAAGGCAATTTCGCCACCGCAGGATGGGTAGATTTTCGTACAAAAAATACGATTGAAAACTCCTTTTTGAAACTGGAAGGCGGACAATACAATACCTTTCGTGTCGTGGGTGGACTGGATTTATTAGGTCAAAAAGGTAAGGACAAAAATCAATCTGCCTATTTGGCTTCTGAATATTCTTTCAGCGATTCGTATTTTGATAATCTACAAAATTTCAAACGGGTAAATGTCGTTGGTAAATTTCATGGACACCTTACTAAAAATACCAATTTGACTTTGACAGGCTCAACTTTTTGGAGTAAATGGAATCACTCAGGGCAAATTCCTGACCGTGCCATTGATTCGGGTTTGACGGGTTTCTTTGGTTCGATTGATCCAACCGAGGGCGGAGAGACGAGTCGAACAAATTTTAATGTTCAATTCGTAACCATTACGCCCAATAATCACATTATCAAAAATCAGCTCTTTTACAGTAATTATAATTTTGAACTATATTCAAATTTTACGTTTTTCAAGGAGGATTCCATCAATGGCGACCAAATTCGTCAAAAAGAGAACCGTAATTTGTTTGGTTATAATGGAAGTTATGCCATCAATTCTACTTTTTTGGGTAAAGAATTTAATACCACTTTTGGCATTCAATACCGTCAGGATATTACCAACGGAACAGAGTTATCAAGAACAAAAGATAGAACAATTACCATTAATCCGTTGAAATTGGGAAATATAAACGAAAAAAATCTGGCGGTTTATGCTGATGAAGTCATTAAAGTTTCGGGTAAATTTACCGTAAATGCAGGATTGAGATTTGATTATTTTCACAATAAATATGAAGATTTATTACTGAATCCAAATGAAAATATTGGCACGGCGGAAGCCACTGTTTTATCACCTAAATTAAATTTTTATTACACTTTCAACCCAAGATTTCAGTTGTATTTGAATACGGGTAAAGGATTTCACTCTAATGATACAAGAGCGGGCGGCGTTCCGCTTGTTGGGACACCTGGAAGCCTTAAATTATTGCCTGCCACTTATGGTTCAGATTTGGGGGTAATTTATAAACCCTTCCCAAAATTGTTAATTAATGCTGCTTCTTGGTATATTTTTTCAGAACAAGAATTTACTTACGTAGGTGATGAGGGCGTGGTTGAACCAAATGGACGCTCAAGAAGATTTGGACTTGATGTTTCGGTAAGATACCAATTAACAAAAAGCCTTTTTGCTGATATAGATATGAATACTGCAATACCCCGTGCCATTGACGAAGAGGCAGGTAGAAATTACTTACCACTCGCTCCAACTTTCACAACCGTTGGCGGATTATCGCTCCAAAGTCCTACTGAATTCAGTGGGTCGATTCGTTATAGATATATTGCCGATAGACCTGCCAATGAAGATAATTCAGTGATGGCGAAGGGTTACTTTGTGAATGATTTACAATTGAATTATACCAAAGGAAAATACAATGTAGGCTTATCCATCCAAAACTTGTTCGATGTTCGTTGGAAAGAAACACAGTTTAATACGGAAAGCAGGTTGCAAAATGAAACTGGATCAGTTGAGGAAATTCACTTCACGCCTGGCACACCGTTTTTGGGGAGAGTGAGTTTGGCTTATTCGTTTTGAGGGTTATGAGTAGGAGGGAGGCTGCCGATTTTTACAAAAATAGGTCGTCCTTCCTCCAACTTTTGAGATGCTTATTTTCTCTCCACATTCCGCACATTTATCTGCCCTGATGTCCTGCAAACCTGCCCGTCCCCAACCTCTTGCGTGTATGAGGAAATTTTCTGGAAAATCATCGTAATTTGCCTGTGAATCAATGGCAGTTTGAATGACAAATCGCATGGATTTATGAATTTCAAATATCTCATTTTCAGATAATTGATTAGCTTTTTTCTCTGGATGAATCTTGGCTTGATATAGCACTTCGTCCACAATCCAATTACCAATTCCTGCTACCGTTGATTGGTCTAATAATACCGATTTTATAGGAGCATTCTTTTTATTGAGGGTTTTTGACAATTCCTCAACCGTGATTTCCAAGGCATCTTTATTAATTTTCTTACGGGATAAATATTCCTCAATATCCTCCACAATCCCAATTCTCTCAAATTTTCTTGGACATAAAAACCCTAATCTAAAACCATTAGCAAACTTGAAAATAATTCTTGCAAAACGGGGTGTGTCTTCATCGTCTTTGAAGTAAGCCAAATCGCCCGTCATGCCGAAGTGGAGGTGCAACCAATAAGGAGCATCCAGTTGAACAAACAGATTTTTACCCACTCGTTTTGTACCAATAAATTGATGATTTTTTAATTGCTGATTCAGCGTGTCGTAGTCGGTGGTAAGAAGTTTTGTGTCCTCCACATAAACATCGCTAATGGGTTGATAAAGGCTGGTTTCTTCAAAATAACGACGATAGGTTTCTACTTCGGGGAGTTCGGGCATTGAATTTGGGAGTTTGTAAGGGAGAACTGGTTTTCTGAGGGATTTGTTTTGGTTGAAATTATTTTTAATCTGTTTTTCTATTTATTCTCTCTTTTTCAATATTTTACATTGAATTTGTAACCATTGTATAATGTTAAGTAGTCAATACTATTCAAACGACGTTTTATATTAGTGTAAATCATTGATTTTCAATTAATTAAACTCCAAAAATCGAACCGAAGCGTCGAACGCATCGAAATACGAACAATTACTTAAACAATATGGGTAAGTACCCGTTATTAATTAGTTTATGTTTGGATAAATTATAATCATCTGATTATCAATTGTTTATATCTTAAAATCCTAATAACTAAATCCTAACTCCTACTTATGATTGAATATTTGATATTTTCAGAGGATTCTGATTTAATAGGAAAAAGTAAAGAAACATTGAGAATATGGGATAGGGAAGGCAAATTTACAGCCGTCCGAGAGGTACTCCTACCTAAACAGTCTTAACACTCTGAGAATCAATACTTTCAGCAGAAGGCTGTTCACTCTTGGTTTTCTCTTGGGTTTGGGAAGTAGTTTTGATAATCGTTTTCAGGATTTTGAACTTAACTCGCTTGGATATTTCTTTCTGGGGAAATTGTAAAAATAAGAGTACCGTTTAACTTCCCGAAAGTTATATACCCCTAACGGAGTTATTTCGGGAAGTTTCTCCAAGTTAAATACAGTACGTTTAAATTTACAATTTCCCTTAAAGTATTTTTGCTCGGCATCCGATTTGGTTGAAAATAGTAGTGAGATATCATATCAACTATTTTTGGATGTTTTTATCCCAATACTATTTTAAAACGGCTTCTAACGGATTTCTGTTTCTACCCCTTCAAAACCGCCAATTCCACTCTCACAAAATCCATCAACGAAGCAATGTGATTTTTTGAAAAATCAAACGGAATATTGGCAGCGGCATAAATCTCACCCATTGGTTTGGTATAACCCAATTTTAAAGCATTCAAATAGCCCTGCAAGCCTTTTTGAGGGTTTTCTTTATAATTTTTCCACACGCCAATCGCTCCTAATTGAGCAATGCCGTATTCGATATAATAGAATGGCAGCTCAAAAATGTGCAATTGCTTATGCCACATCGTTGCCTTATATTTTTCTAAACCCGACCAATCCGTGATGCTATCCGCAAATTGCTCGTATGTCCGTATCCATGCCTCGGTGCGTTCTGCGGTGGTGTGCGTTGGGTTTTCGTAAATCCAATGTTGAAATTTATCCACCGTTGCCACCCACGGAAGCGTACTGATGATGTCCTCCAGATGCTGGATTTTCGCCCGTTTCAATTCTTCTTCGTTATCAAAATAAACGTCCCAATTATCCATAGAAATTAATTCCATCGACATCGAAGCCAACTCTGCTACTTCTGATGGAAAATTACGGAATGTATTGAGCATTAAGTCCTTAGTAACAATTGAATGCACGGCATGACCGCCTTCATGGAGCATTGTGATTACGTCTCGCATTAACGAAGAAGCATTCATAAAAATGAATGGAAAACCTGTTTCTTCCAAAGGATAATTATAACCACCTGGGGCTTTACCGACTCTTGATTCCAAATCCAAACGTCCCATTCGCTTCATAATACGGAGACATTCGCCTAAAAATGGGTCAAGATTGGTGAAACATTCAATGGTTTTATTCAGTAAATCTTCGCCACCATTAAAAGGATGTAAAGCAGTACGACCTTCCGTATCAACCGCTCTATCCCAAGGACGAAGTTTATCCAATTGCAAGGCATTTTTACGTTCACTCATCAACTCATTCAAAATCGGAACGACAGTCTCGGCAACCGCTTCGTGGAAAACAAAACAGTCTTTGGCAGTATAATCAAAGCGTTTTAGGGCAACAAAAGTATAATCTCTAAAATTTTCAAAACCCGCATTTACAGCCACTTGATGGCGTATTTTGGTCAATTTATTGAAAAATTCTTCCATTTTTTCATGGTCGAAATAACGTCTTTCTTGAAGTTTATGATAAACTGATTCACGCAAAGGACGGTCTGTATTTTCCAAGAAAACACTCGCCTGTTGGAGCGTTTTTACCTGCCCGTCAATATCAACTGTCATAGCCCCAACGGTTGCTTGGTATTCACTCGAAAGGTTCTGGATTTCGGTAAAAAGTGGGATATTTTCGTTTCTAAAAATCTCTATGGATTTCTTCAAACCTCTAATAGTAATATCGAAGCCATCATCTTTCAGTTCTCCTAAAAATGGATTTTCAAGCGTTTTTTGATTCAGAACATCGTCATACTCAGCTAATTGCGGTTGGATTTTACCCACGAATTGGTCAAAATGAGCCTTGATTTCTTTGTCAGAAGTATCACAAGTCATTTTGATATATCGCCATGCAAAGTTCTCGGAAAGATAACTTTCTAATTCAGAACGGTCAGCGAAAAAGGTGCGTAAATCATCCTCATTGGCGATGCTACGTTTTACTAAATTTTCATAAAAAGGCTTTACGCTTTCCCAAGTAGTAAGTTCAAATTCTTTGCCCAAAAACTTGCGAGCTGGCGGGGTGGTGGATATGGTTTGTTGCATTTGGTTTTTTATTGGTTGTAAATCGAAGTTTCTACTTCGAGATAGTCCGAAGTAGAAACTTCGGGTTATATTGTTCAAAATTAATAGATTCGAGTAAAATTCATTTGAAAAACGTAACTTTGTTCTATACCCAAAAATCAAACCACACAACTCATGCTCGAAAACTTCGCTCGTTCGCTCCAATCCATTTTTGATTTATACAATCAAGAAAGAGTATCATCTTCAATTACCCGATAAAAATCCTCATAATCAAGAAAAACATAAACTGCAAAAACAACATCAAAAAAGCTAAGTCGTTGTTTTTTAGAAATTTAGCCTTCAAAAATAAGTAACCAAAACTAAAAGCTAAAACAAACCATGCTTGAAAATTTTGAGTAGGAATTTGCTCATTTTGCCAATGCCAAAAGTCTAATTTTATCGCCACGGGTTCAATAAAAAAATCTAAACAAACCATCAAAGTTGCTGAGAAAAGAGCTTTAAGAAAGTCAGAAGAAGAGTTAAAATAATCGAAAATCTGTTGTGTAACCACCACCGAACAATACACCAAAAGCAACCAATTTGCCCCAATCACCAAGGGAACATTCAAGAGCTTTGTCCCGAGGGTTTGCCCGTACCAATATTTTCCAAAAATCACGCCCGTATGTACGCCCAAAACTTCCACGAAGAACCCCGCCAAGAGAATAAATATTACCGTAAATATGAATGACTTATTGAAATCTTGATGGAAAAACAATACCAAAGTCAAGGAAACCCAGAGATTGAAAGGCGAAGCGAGTTTAAAATAAGGTTGAGTTTGAGGCAATAATAAACCAATCGTTCCCGCCAAATACATCATAGAAACGACGATGAAGGTAGTTTTTCGATAACGAACCGTGATGAGCGTTTGGAGTTGGAGGAGATTCATACAAGACTAACAACAAAAAAGCCTTGTCTGTTCGACAAGGCTTTTGGCAGGAAGATGGGGCTCGAACCCACGACCTCCGGCACCACAAACCAGCGCTCTAACCAGCTGAGCTACATCCTGCATATACGTTTTGGGATTGCAAAAGTAGTCAATATTTTTGAAACTTGAAAATATAGGACTTAGATTTTTTGAAAAAATTATACATTCTTTCTATACTTTTGTACTCAACTGTACGAAAAAAGCCCCTTTTACTACAAAAACCATCCTCCCCAATTCCAGCTTACATTGCTTTTGTGTATATTGCAAAAACAATCGAAGATTATGCCAAAATTGAAAAATCCATGAAAGCGATTTTTCAGAAAATGGTTTAGTTTTTGATTGAAATATCGTATTTGATTTTGCGTTAAATATTCATAAAATAAACAAAATATAAAATGGTTGTTTACAATGCTTACGATCAAATTGCTGAACTGATTGCAGAGTTAAATCCTGCAAAAGTCATGGCTTTAAAAGCCAATAAAGAGCTACAAATGCGTTTTGAAGATTTGGTTTCAAAATCAAAAGAATCAAGTCTTGATTATCGTGAAAAAGATGAATTAGACCACTATATCGTTTTGGAAAGGCTTATTCGATTGGCTAAGATTCGTTCTTCATCTCCCGAACAGTTATCGTGCGTAAATAATACAAGTATTTGATTATCAGTAAATTATGAGTAAAAATTAACTGGCGAATTGCTTACGCACGAGTGGTCGGTGAGGACACACGACCACGGGACGGAGAACTACCAGCTAAGGAAATAAAGAAAAAATATGTATAAAAGTCTAAGAAAATCACTGAACTACATTCCATTTTTTGTTTTGATTCAATGGGCTACATTCTCTCAGAATAAAACTATTTCTCAAAAATATAATTCTGATTTTGGTATATTTGAAATGTACAACATGAGGGATTTTGAAATTGAATTAGATACTTTCTTATTCAAAGAATTAAACATCAAGTCTGTTAGCGATACTGTACCTTCCTTAATTGCACTAATTAAAAAGCATATTAAAATTGGTAGTTACGGGGAATTACAAATAAGCGTAAAAGATACATTGCGATTTAACCTTGCCTTTGAAATGGCAAAAGGTAAAGATTATTTTCCAGATGATTTATTATGGTTTCATTCAACTAAAATTGACGAAGGTGGATTTGTTATGTATTATCCCATAAGCTCTTTATCTCCTAATAATATTACAAAAGAATTGGTTAAAAAAGTTGAAATAAGCGACAGTGAGCATGGAAACAATGACATTAAAATAACTTTGAATGATGAAGGAAAAGAAAGAATGAAAAATTTAACAGAACAAAATTTATACAAATATGCCCCAGTAATTTTTCAAAATAAAATCATCTTTTGTCCTTTCATACGTGATCCCATACTCAGCGGACGTATTACAATAAATGGAAAATTTGATGAACAAACTTTGGATTTATTCAGGTCACTTTTTAACTAATCATAGTTAGTCTAAAAAAGTAAATAAAATATACTAACCCTCTAATAATCAGCAAAATAACTCCTTTTTTAATACCACAATAACAATGAATGAACCCAGTTATCCGTTTAGCCACATTGATGATAAATTAATTTTTGAATTTGAAAGTATTAGCGAAACAAGAAGTATTCGGAAGTTAATTGAGTATAGATTGATTGACAATAATACGCTTCTTTATAACCTTGCCTTAGTTGATGTTTTGTTAAATGGTGAAGTCAGTGATTTATCTGTTAGTGATAATAAAGATATGCCCAAAGTCCTTTCTACGGTGTTTCAATCTATGCTTTATTTCTTTGAGGCAAAACCAGAGGCAAGAATTTTCATACAAGGTAGTACGCCCTCTCGAACACGTTTGTACCAGATAGCAATTTCAAAGTACATGACTGAATTTGAACAGAAATTTGACATTTGGGGTTTTGTGGATAATGAAATGGAGTTATTTTTGAAAGGTAAAAATTATGAAATATTCGTTATTTCAACTAAAAAATACAAAGATGAAAACAGTAATTAGTAAAAAAGACAAAGACATTAAGACTTATAAAACTGTCGAAGAAGCCTTTGATGCAAAGCATAATGCAGCAAAGGAATTTCTTAAAAAAGTTGATATGAATAAAATGGCTTCAATGCTTAAAGCGTAATAAAATGAACATAAAAAAATACACTAAAACCCTAATAATCAGCGGAATAACGATTATGGGACTGTCGTTGGCTTCCTTCTCTGATCCAGGCGAGCGATTCTTTGATATTGCTAAAAACTTGGATATTTATGCCACGCTTTTCAAGGAATTGAATCGCTATTAT
>JAYUOX010000017.1:0-20629 GCA_043760595.1 Cytophagales bacterium | reverse complement strand
AATCTATTTTTTTACTAAAAGTAATTGATTTTGTAAGGTTTGATTGGACAGTTAGGGTATAATCATCAGGTGAAAAATATCCGTAAAATTTATTGCTTAAACCTAATTTTAATGGTAATTTTTGCCCTTGATTATTGGTTAAAAAACATTGAAAATTATTCGATTTACTTTGAATATTTACGGATAAAATGGTCAATTCTTTCACAACTTTTATTTCGTAAATTTTCTGTTGTCCATCCAATTTATCCAAAATTAAATTTCCGTTATAGGTTTGATAACCATTCCCTTTAACTTCAAATGCCACGATGTCTAAATCATTGAAAATCAATTTTTTAATCGTATTTTGAGCAATTTCAAAGCAATCTTTTTTGCCTGATTTTGTATAGAATAAACAAATCTGAGCATCAAGCATTACGTTTGGATTGAGGGCATCTGTTACCTTAAAAATCCGACTTACGAAGGGTTGAGACAAAGAAGAATCCTTCTTAGATTTCATCTCAAAGTGTTTTTGTTCATTTTGGGCGTAAGGTTTATCAATGGCTTGGAGGTCTTTACTGACCAAAAAAATGGGGAAATACCAATCTGTATTTCCACCATTTTGGGAATTGGTGTGATTTAGTTTTAGTTGTACTGGTCGATAATTTGGCGATTCAATTCCCAATATTTGGGCATCACAAGGCAACGTAAGCTGAAACTCTGTTTTACCAGATATTCTACCAATTTCTTTTTTAGTTTTGTCAATAATTGAGTAAAATATTGCCTCTTGAATTGGATTTGGGGTATTGACATCTACTAATTTTCCAGTCATTCTTAGACATTGACCGTTTGAAAAGTGAATGAATAGGATTGAGAAAATTAGAAAAAAAGTGATTATTATTTTAATTAAAATTATACGCATTCGACTTGGGTGGGGTTAGTGTAAATCTCATTTGCCCGCCACGCCAATATTTCCTAAAAGAACATCCCAATTATTGACATTTTGACCATCAACAACCTTCTGATATGACTGTAATTTTACCTTCACATTCTTCTGCGTAACGTCGCTGTACAACACATCTGTACCGCCCGTACCACCGTAACCCATGAAGGTTTGTTGTCCCGTGATTGTGCCATAATAATTACCGTCAGCTTCTTGTTTCAGTTCGCTAACATACTGAATTTCAGACCATGACACCTTTGCGGATGAATAAGGCAAGAGTTTCATGCGGGTCAAATAATCACGGACTTTATACTTTTTTGAACCAGGTCTATCCTTGTTTGTTACTTCGATGGTGGCATTTGGCAAAAACATTTTAACGACTTGTTCAATCGCTTTTTCTCGCTCTTTTCCATCAAGGTTTTTGTCGGTAATGATGTTCAAATAATTCCCAAATTCATCCACCCTTTGCATGGCTTTGGTTCGGTATTGTTGGTATTCTTCTTCGTTTAATGAAGGTTTGGCAGGGGCAGGTGATTGCTCCGTTTTGGGTTGGACGTAACTTGTTGTTACTAAGGGCGTTTCTGTTTTTACTTCTGTGGGAGAATTTACAGTCTCAACTTTTTCCTCCACTTTTGACACTTCAACTTTTGGCGTTTCAATGGCGGGCGGTGGTGGTACGTCTTGTTTTTGATTGTATTTTGAGACTTCTTCATGCGAACTCGCCATCAGCATTACTGCCTCCGAAGGATTCATAATAAATTGGTGCCTTCCATCACCGTACAACACACTCACTACATCAGCCTTATTGATTGAGCCAATTTCACCGCTTGATAATTTATAGTTCAAAACCTCCGCACTTTCATACGAAACCCTACACGCAATCACCGCCAAGGGAAATGATTTGATGATGAGATCGTAGCCAGAAGCACGCACTGCGGATTTATTAAAATCATCAATGGTTAATTGAGCATTTGAAAGTTCAGACGGTAATGTGCTTACAATCAGATAATTACCTTTATCATTAAACGCAAAGAGGACGTTCTCTCTCAGAAGCGAATGCGTGATTTTTCGCCCGCCTTTGTTTACGTCAAAGAAAATTTTATCGTCTTCAACTTTCACTACTTTGCCTTTCAATTTATTTCCGTTGGCAAGATAAATATCATCATCCCCTGGGGCAATTGACGAATTTGCGAAGGAATTATTTGTGATAATTAATTGAAAATACAAGCTGAAAAGCAAAATGTATTTCGGAAGTTGTATGTATTTTTTCATGTTTTTACCAATTAAGAGATTTGATAATACCGATATTGATATAACTTGACGCAGCACTTCCTCCATCAACCGCATTATAATATCCAGCTTTGACTCCAATCATAGAAGTAATATCTACCATTACACCACCAGTATATCCTAAAACAACATTTAGATTTTTGACTTGCGGTAGTGTTTCTGAATTATAACTGCTATAACCACCCAAACCTCCATATAAATAAATCTTCGGAATAACCTTATAGACTATTGCGGGATAAATACTGCCTAACAAATTCGTCCCAGATACTGATGCACCATTCGCAGAGAAAATAAAGTTTGGTTCGAGTGATGCCATAATGCCCAAAGACTCCGTGAATTTGTAGCCAACACCCAAATTTAATCCAGCTCCCATTTGTCCATTTGCTACGGGTTGAAGCATAAAATTTGCCCCCAAAACAAAAAATAAAGGCTTGCTATCTCCACCTTGTCTTTCGCTTTTTTGAGGTTGAGGATTATTTTGTTTGGCTACTGGTGCTGGTTTTTCAGGCTTTTTTTGTTGATAGGCTGGTACGCTGGTATTAGACTTTGGCGTGGTATTATTACTTGAAGTCGCTGTTTTTGAGGCAGTTACAGGCTTATTCCCAGAATCATCCATCAAATCTTCCGTGCCGTCCGCATATTTAATTCTCAGCACTTGACTTTTCAAGATTGTCTGAACCGCCCCAGCTTGATTTGCCCAGTCTTTATACTTAATATTATCGACATTAATTTCTGTAACTAATACTTTAATTTGCTCTCCTGAACGCTTGACGATAACTTCCTGAGCCTTTATGTCGAGAAGCGTCAAGAAGAAAAGTAAGACCGTTAGATAGTATGATATTTTCATTGTATTGATTTTTTAGATTAAGATTAATTGATTATCAAAAGATTATAAGCGGGGCTTTACTTTCCAAATATTATAATTTTTCTCAGCGTTTGAATAAAAATAAACCCATCCATCGGGCGACCAACATGGTTCTCCCTCATCGGTTGAGCCTTGTGTTATTTGATTGATACCCGTTCCGTCGGAAGACATTACGTAAATGTGATAATTGCGACCCTTCGGATTTTCACGATTACTGCTATACGCAATATATTTTCCATCCAATGAATATGCCCCGTCCCGATTATTATTATCACCACTGGTTACTTGCGTTTTCTGTCCACTTTTCATATCCATCGTGAATAATTGGACGAAACCACCCACTCGTAGATTATATATAATTTTAGTATTATCTCTTGGATTAACTCTCACGTGACCACCCTCTGTGATGACAGTATAGTTGCCTCCCTTAATATCCATTGAACAAACCATACGAGAGTTACCGATGATAGTAGTGAAAAATATTTTGCTACCATCGTTTGATACGGCTGGCTCTGCATCATCTTCTCCCATTTCACCCTGAGACACATAATTGAGACCAACGCCTTCGGAACTTGTTCTGATAATTACGGGTTTTGAGGGCTTTGTGTAGGTACACATTACATTGCCGTTGGGCATCCAAACAGGGTCAGAGGCATTTTGAAGCAATGGACTTTTGGTGGGTTTACCAACCTCTTTTTTCACGATTATGCTTCGTCTGTCGGTTCTTGAAACAGCTTGTCCACTTGTATTAGTAGTGGTAGTTCTGGTATCTTCAATAGCATTATAAAGCAAAAATCTTCCATCTGGACTGATTGAGGGATAGCGTTCAATAGTGGGGTCGCTGGTTTCTCTAACAAGGCTTTCGGCATTGCTGGTTGTTCCTGGCACGCTTGGAAGGGATTTTCCAGTATTTGTTGAAGCACAACCGTTTAAGATAAATCCCGCTATGGCAATCGTAAATATTGATTTTATGTTCATTTTTTTATTTTTAAAATTGTGGATTTTGTTGAATAATTTTATCGGGCTCTTCTAAATACTAAACCCGCACTAACGGTAATATCTCCACTCCCAGCTTTGCTAAGGGTTCCAAAAAGTCCAATTGTATTTGAAAAAAAGTAATTAATACTACCTTTGAATACTGCCGCAAACTGACCTACAGACTCAGGTGTATAACCTCCATAAGTAGTACCCGAATCAAGGAATGAAGTGTAATAATAACCTGTTCCAGCCCCAATAAATATACTGAGGTTTTCAGCATTAGGGATAGGTATTTTGTAGTTTAAAGTAAGATCGCCAGAAACTGAAAGAATGCTGAAAAGGCTTTGGTCTCCATAAGCTGAAGAAATAGTAGTACCCAAAAATATACTTTGCTGCCCATTCTCATTGGGTTTAGAGAGTGGGATAAACATTGAGAGTTCTAAATTTTTGCCAATATTTGAAAGTAAACTGAAATTTGTACCAAATTGAGTAATTCCATTAGACCTTGGGCTATCAATCGTATTTGTAACTTCTTCGGTTGAGCTATTTCTTCTATTGTCTCTATCGAAGGTTTGTGCGAAACCCGAAAGTGCGGACAGGAAAATGCAGGCAAAAATTAGGGTTTTTGTTAATTTTAATTTCATGGAATTAATGTTTATAATGAGTTAATTAGAAGATATTATTTAGAATCCCCTGTGCCTTCAACTGTGATTACTTTTTTGTCTCCGTATTCGTCAATAAACTTTGCCCCTGTGAGTGTAAAATCGCTTGTTGTTAAGTTCATCGTACCTCCAGCCTGTGACCTCATAATACTTGTTGTTAATGATTTTACGTTGGTAGCTAACAATGCTTGAAAATTACAAGCATTTGAATAAGCTGTGATTGGAGTATTGACCGTTGCACTTGACCGATTATAAAAAGAAATATATACAGAATCTTTACCATTATTAGCACCTATGAGATAGCTCCCCACTTTTCCTTGACTCTTACAGGCAGCCTCAACATAAGTTCCACTACTTCCAATAAAAACAGTGTAGTTAACGCCATTCACTTTTAGTGTATTTTTAGGTACTACAGTAGTATCATCCTTTTTTGAACAAGCTATCACTATACCTATTAAAAGCATTAAGATTGAAATTTTTTTTAGTTGATTTTTCATTGTTTTGATTTGTTTATTTATTCCCTACTATCAGAATTAAGGTACTTTTTCAGGATATTCCACCTCTATATTATTCGTTGTTTTATTTAACTTTCCCGGCAATACTTACTGTAAATGTTACCCCAGTATTATCCTGAAACTTGACATTACGCATAGAAAAAGTGCCTTTGGATTTACTTATATTAATCATTGTTCCATTGGAGGGATCCATATAAGCATTCCCTTTTGAGCTTTTCAGAACAATAAAACATTGTGGTCTGCAATTGCTTGATGAAATTCTTTCTATGGATATATCCCCCTCAAAACTTGAAAGATTATATACCAAAAGTTGAGCAGTAACAGCAGTATTTCCTCCTGTGCTTTGAGTCTCTGATTGAAATCCTCCCATAGCTTTTCCTGTGCATGAAACAGGTACAAAAGAATCAAAATTTGCTGTTTTTAGTGTAAACACTACGTCATCAATTTTAAAAATATCGCCTGTCTCTTCGGGAGCGACATCCGTCTTTTTACAATTCTGCAGTAGCATGACTACAAACAGAATAATCCAATAAATTTTCTTCATGTCATTAAGAATTTAGTATGAGTGATTTCATTCATTTTGAACAACCCAAAATTAGTTTTTTGAAAACCCCTTCACAATACCGCCCAGACAGTATATTTCAAAAAAAAACTACTGTCCAGACAATAGTTTTGATGTTTTTTGCTAAAATAAAATTAAAAAGGGGTATCATTTAAAGTTCTTAAACTTCTAAACGACACCCCTTTTTTATGAAAAATTTACTCCAACTCCCTAAAATGACTTTGCAATGTTCGTAAATTCACGAGATTTCAAAGACGCTCCACCTATCAATCCACCGTCCACGTCAGGTTGAGCAAAAATCTCTTCGGCATTCTTTTCATTACAACTCCCACCGTATAGAATTGAGGTATTATCGGCGATTTCTTGACCATATTTTGATGCTAAATGACCTCTCAAATAAGCGTGCATTTCTTGTGCTTGTTGCGATGAAGCCGTCAAACCCGTACCAATTGCCCAAATAGGCTCATACGCAATGACAATTTTTGTAAAATCGTCTGCCGAAAGGTGAAAAAGGCTATCTGTCAATTGCGAAGCCACAAATTCAAAGAAACCTTCTGCCTGACGTTGTTCCAAAGATTCACCACAACAGAAGATGGGAGTCATATTATTTTCCAAAACAATATTTATTTTTTCTGCTAATTGGTCGTTGGTTTCGTTGAAATATTGACGACGTTCCGAGTGTCCAACCAGTACGTGGGTAACCCCAATTGACTTCAACATCGGAGCCGAAATTTCACCTGTCAATGCCCCTGATGCCTTATTTGAGCAATTTTGAGCCGCAATTCCCATATTGGCAATAGGCTCAGTGTGTTTTTGTAGAGTAGTCAAATACAAAGCTGGTGGAGCAATAATTACTTGAACGTCCGTATTGACTTCGTCCTTCACCATGTGTACAACTTCTGATGCCAAAATCATGGCTTCGTCCATCGACTTATTCATTTTCCAGTTTCCTGCAACAATTTTCTTTCTCATTATTTTTTTGGTTGATTAATCCTACAAATTTATGTTCAGGAATCTTTAATTCCGAATTTGGGATTAAAATTGGACATTACCGAAGAGAAATCACAGGCTAAAAAATTCGTGATTGTTAGGTGACATATAAGCCTAAAATTTTGTAATCATTACAATCACCTAACCACATACCGTCCCAGAATAGGAAAGTGGTCTGAGTAATCAATCTCACTAAAAGTCTTAAAATCAAGTACTTTGATAGATTCTGAACAGAATTGATTATCAATTCTGACAATACTGGGGCTTCTATTTAAAGTAAAACCAAAACCGTCCCCAGCTTCTTCAAAGGCATTTTTTAGGCGGTCTCTGATGTTTCCGTAAGCCGTTCCGTAGGGAGTTTCATTAAAATCTCCCGTCAGGATTACGGGGTATGGGCTTTCTTCGATGAGTTTTTCGATACTTTTTATTTCTTCGGAATGGTGTTCAAATCCGTTGATTAATGAGGCAATTATTCCTCTACTTTCCTTTTTGGCTTCTTCATAATCCTCCCCTTCGACCTCTCTCACGACTTTATTTACTCGTATTCCCATCGAATAAAGTTGAATATTAATCACCCTGACGGTATCGGTTTTGCGAGCAATGTCTGCCAATAAATATCCGTTGGTATTCCGCCGTCCGAAGGTTTTTCCTTCGTGGTGAATAATCGGGCGTTCCGAAAAAATCGCTAAACCAATCACTCCTTGCGTGTCATTATTACTGGTAACAAAGTAAGGATTTTCAACAATCATTTTATTCAAAGTCCTGAAACGGTGGTTGTCGTCTAAGTTATAAAATTCTTGAAAACATTTTATATCTGCCTCATAATCAACGGCATATTCCATTAATTTGTCGGCTTTTTCTTTATTTTTACTATAATCCTCACCATAAAAACCAAAGACATTATAACTAAAAACTGATAAAGAATTTTCTGCTTTTTGGGGATCTCTGAAGACAATAGTACGTCTAATAAAAGGATAACCCAACGCCAAAATACAAATCGGTAAAATGGCTCTGGCAGGACGAATAAACAACCACGTAAAAGCAATCACGAAGCATCCAAGCATAGCGAAGGGGAGGGTCATCATAATAAAACCCGCCGACCAATGGTCAAGCACGAGTGTGTAAGAGAGCAAGTACGTAATGAGCGTAAAAATGCACACAGGTAGGCTGGTAAGCCAAAGTAAGGACGTTGCAATTTTCTTTAACATTCTCTAAAATGATTAGTAGTAGGCAAAAGTACAAAGATTATTGAATTTTATTTCCTCAATAAATTGTATGCGTGCGAAAAAATCCCTAATTTTGCATTCCAATTCAGATTTTACTGAAAATCAAGTCAAATACATCACTCTGGAAAGTGATTTTTATGTAATTAAAAACAAGGATTAATCATGGCTAAGGTTTGTCAATTAACAGGAAGAAAGACTCAAGTAGGAAATAACGTATCACACGCTAACAACAAAACTAAGCGTAAATTTTTCCCTAATCTTCACACAAAGAAATTCTTTTTAGAATCAGAAGGCGTTTGGGTACAATTAAAAGTATCTGGAAAAGCTATCCGTACTATCAACAAATTAGGCTTAGAGGCTTCGTTGATTTCGGCAGCTCGTAAAGGAACTTTGACTTTGTAATTCATTGTCATAAAAATATTAAAAGCCTTCTCAACATTGTTGAGAAGGCTTTTTTTATGTAATTTCAATTATGAAAACAAGAATCTTTTGGCTCAACGATAACCTCGGTATCATGTCCCGCCCTTTGGGAGGTGATGATTTATTAGAAGAAATTGAACATTGGAAAAAATTAGAAATCAATACCATCGTAAGTTTTTTGACCGATGAAGAAAACGAAGAGTTGGGTCTGGAATACGAAAGAATGGATTGCCGAAAAGAAGGTTTTGAATTTATAAAATTTCCCATCGAAGATCGACAAGTACCTGATAGTTTCTTGAAAACCAAAGACTTAGTGAATATTTTGGTTCATAAAATCAACGAAAAACAAAAGGTTCTGATGCACTGCCGAGGAGGAATCGGACGAGTTTCAATCGTTGCTTCGTGTGTATTTGCTGTATTGAATAAAATTTCGATAAAAGAATCTTTTAATCAGATTTCCAATATCAGAGGCTTGGTAGTCCCAGACACAGATGAACAGATTTTGTGGACAGAAGATTTTTTTGAAAGATTAAAAAATTAATAATATTTCCTCTAAAAATACTAAATAATATCTTTTTTAAAGGATTATGACCGTTTACTAAGTCTATTCCACACTCAATAACTTAAACCTGTTTGTTGTCGTTATCCACTTATAACTGCTGATTGTGAAGACATAATTAATTTCACATTCGGTGCGGCGTTCCGCAACACACAAACAATGAAAAAGTTAGCATTAGTATTCGTTTCGACTCTATTCGTAATGAGTTCATTCGTAGTAAAGAAAAATGTCCGAAATTCAGCAGGCACAATCGCTGAGACAGTGGCAAGTTCAAAAGATCATTCAACGCTTTTTGCGGCTCTGAAAGCAGGAAGTTTGGTCGAAATTCTCAAAGGCTCAGGACCTTACACCGTGTTTGCTCCCACCAATTCCGCTTTTGATAAACTCCCCACAGGTACTGTTGATGGTCTGTTGAAACCTGAAAACAAGGCAACTTTGGCAGCCATTTTGACTTATCACGTGGTTATGGGAAAAATTAGTGCCGAAGAAATTTTGGCAAAAATTAAAGAAGGCGATGGTACTGCAATATTGACTACCGTTCAAGGGGGCGTTTTGAAGGCATCTCTCAAAGGGTCGAGCGTAGTTTTGATGGATGAAAAAGGGGGAATCTCAACCGTTACAGTGGCAGATATGGACCAAAGTAATGGTGTAATTCATGTAGTTGATTCGGTGGTGATGCCTAAGTAAATAGTTGCTAAGTTTCTAAGTTACAAAGTTATTAAGTTATGGATTTTAAATTTTATAACTCTGAAACCTTGTAACTTAGAAACTTAACAACTTAGAAACTTAATAATCCTTCCACCAACAAATCAATATCGTTTTGGTCATTATACAAATGCGGAGAAATTCTGATGGCTTCTCCACGGAAAGAAACCACTACATTTCTTCGTTTCAATTCTGCTTGAATTTTCGAAATATCTACGCCTGTGGGGATTCTGATTCCTACTAAATGATTACTTCTAAATGCTTCATCTTCAACCCAATAGCCTTTTGATTGTAGTAGTTTCAAGGGTTCTTCTAATAAGTTTTTACAGTAATTCTGGATATTTTCAACGCCCCAATCCAAGAGTTGATTGAGGGAGGTTTCAAGCATAGGATTTAAGATAAAATTACTTCTTTCACCCACATTATAGCGGTCAGCCTTGGGGCGATAATGGTCTTGGTAATTGACTAAATTTTTGAAATTTTCTGACCCAACCCGATTTATCCAATTACGTTCAATAGATGAACCTGTATCAAAATATTCACCAAAATATGCCACACCCGCCGAGTAAGGACCGAGCAACCATTTATAACCCACATTGATGACGGCATCGGGTCTAATCGTCTGAATATCAACGGATAAGGCTCCGATAGACTGAGTCCCATCAATAACAAATAATGCTCCGTAAAGTCGGCACTGCTGACCAATTGCCTCCAAATCGAACCGTGTTCCATCTGCCCAATGCGTAGGTGAAATCACGACCAAACACGTGTTGGCATTGATGGAATTTATCAAATTTTCATTCCAAATTTTTCCTCGATTTTCGAGTTGCGTAGGAGGGAGGATAGTCTTGATTTTCAGTCCTTTATCCATACAAATTTCTTCCCAAGCATATACATCCGAAGGGAATTCTTCATGTACCATGATAATTTCTTGACCTGATTTGAGATTAGGCTTAAATCCTAAATTTCTTGCCACAATCGCCATGCCGTAAGACGTGGACGGAATCATCGCAATTCGTTCAAAATCCGAACAATTAATGAGTCTTGCGTAGGCTTTTTGAACAGGAATTGTTGTTTCAAAAAAGGTTTCTTGCGTAATTTTTTGTGGATTAGATTTACGTATAATACCCTCAAAACCAGCTTGTTCTACTGATTTTAAGTTGGGGGACATCGTGGCACAATTGATATAATGCGTGCCTTCTTCGAGGCTGAATAAATGTTTTTGAGAAGTGAGCATGGTTTGTTGATAAAGATGAAATTATTGCTCAGTATAATGAAAAGTCAATCCACCGTCCACATAATACGTTGAGCCAGTTACGTATTTGGCATCGTCCGAAGCCAAAAAGGCAATGACCGCCGCCACGTCTTCGGGTTCGCCCAAACGTCCGAGGGATATATTATTTTTGAGAGTTGCCAGCAGTTCGGGCTTGCTCAAAAGTTCGGCATTCATGGGTGTTTTGATTGCCCCAGGGGCTACGTTGTTGATTCTGATGCCTAACGGAGCTAACTCTATCGCCAGATTTCGCATCACCATTTGCATTCCACCTTTGCTGGCACAATATGCCGTAAAATTGGGGAAAGGCAATTCTTCGTGAACGGAACTATTATTGACCACAACTCCCACACGGTTATTTTCCTTGGCATATTTTACAAACGCCTGTGTCAAAAAAAACATTCCTTTCAAATTGGTATTCATAACGGCATCGTAATCTTTTTCTTCGACCTCCCAAAATGGAGCATTAATTTCGATTCCAGCATTATTGACCAAAATATCAATTTGCCCAAAAACATCGAGCGTTTCTTGTACCATCGCAAATACTGCTGGCACTTGCGAAACGTCCGATTGAATAAAATGGGACTTTGCTCCTGTCTCTTTGATTTGGCGAATAGTCTCTGCCACATTTTCGTCATTTTTTCTACCCGAAAACGCTATGTCTGCCCCTTCCTGTGCCAAACGAACGCAAATGGCTCGTCCGATACCTCTGCCACCACCCGTAATGAGTGCTACTTTCCCTGTGAATCTACCCATATTTTTTAATTTTGAGAATAAAGTTTTGGAACTATGTACTTATTAATGCAAAGTCAAAAATTAGTTGGATTCGCAACCCTACCAAGCGTTTAAAACGCTTGGTAGGGTTATTCTCATACTAAAAAAGTATGTGCATTAATAAGTACATACTTCCGAATAATATTTCTATCATCGTTTCTCTTGCAAAACTATAAGTGTAAACTATGAATACAGATACTCAGAACCAAAAACAATGTCAGTCTGTTTAAAAGATTGTAACTTTGTGAATAATTCGGTACTCAACTAATAACTAATTTCCAGTAACGAATAACTAAAACCGAAGGGCATTGAACCCTTGCAGACCAATAAAATGAGTAAACACGGAAGAATTTTAGTCGCTATGAGTGGCGGTATTGACAGTTCGGTGGCGGCAGTTATGCTCCACGAAGAAGGTTACGAAGTCGTTGGAATGACGATGAAAACCTGGGATTACGCCTCCTCTGGCGGGACGAAAAAAGAAACAGGTTGCTGTTCTTTGGACTCCATCAACGATGCCCGAAATGTGGCAGTGCAATTAGGTTTTCCCCATTATATTCTGGATATTAGAAGTGAGTTTGGTGATGCTGTGATTGATTATTTCACGGGTGAATACATCGAAGGACGAACGCCAAACCCTTGTGTGATGTGTAATACGCACATAAAATGGGATGCGTTACTGAAACGTGCCGACAAATTAGATTGTGAATTTATCGCTACTGGACACTATGCAAATATCCGTACAGAAAACAACCGACACATTATTTCAAAAGGATTTGATGCTTGGAAAGACCAAAGTTATGTGCTTTGGGGCGTTTCGCAGGAGAGTTTGGCTCGTACAAAATTGCCTTTGGGACACCTAACAAAAGCCAAAATTCGAGAAATGGCAACGGAACGTGGTTTCATGGATTTAGTCAATAAAGCGGAGAGTTACGAAATCTGTTTTGTACCTGATAATGATTATCGAGGTTTTATCAAAAGAAGAGTTGAAGGTCTGGAAGAGCGTGTAAAAGGTGGAGATTTCTTGGATACGGATGGCAAAATCTTAGGCAAACATGAGGGCTATCCATTTTATACCATTGGGCAACGCAAAGGTTTGGGCATTGCTTTGGGCTATCCAGCCTTTGTTACCGAAATTAGAAAAGAGACTAACGAAGTAATAATCGGGCGAGACAAAGACCTTGAAAGAGATGGAATGATGGTTGGGCAGTTGAATTTATCGAAATATGCTTCCATCCAAAAACCTTTGGAAACCATCACCAAAGTACGTTATAAAGACGATGGAACACCCGCTACGATTTTTGAAGAAAACGGTAAAATGAAGGTCAATTTCCACGAAGCAGTTTCGGGTATTGCCCCTGGACAGGCGGCGGTTTTTTATGAAGGCAACGATGTTGTGGGTGGTGGTTGGATTTTGAAATCGTTTAAACAAAATGCGGAGACAGGGATTTTTTCAAGTGTAGGGATTCGGGAATTCGGAATTGGGAATTAGCTTTCATGGGCAAAATAATACCCTCATAAATCAATAATTTTAAAATTAAATCTGGTTAGTTCTACTTTGGCACTTTAAAATTCATACATTCTCTAACCTCAGCCCACCTCTTCTGTGGAGGAGGGCTGAGGTAACTAACGCTCGGGTAAGATTAAAAGAATTAATTTGTTTTCTCCTTACTCTTCCAATAAAAATAAAAAGGTAATCCCGTCGCCATTAATCCCAAACCACTCAATGCTTCGCCTGGTTTCTCGATTAAAGTATTGACAATGAGTGCGATACAAAATATAATAAAGATGGCAGGAACAACTGGATAGCCTATTACTTTGTACGGACGGGGAGCATCGGGCATTTTTTTACGCAAAACAAAAACGCCAAATGTGGTTGCTCCATAAAAGATGAAAGCCGCAAAAATCAGCATATCCGTCAATTGGTCAAACGTACCCGAAAGTACCAAAAGACAAACCCAGATGGCTTGGATAAACAACGCTTTTGAAGGTGTATTGTACTGAGGATGAATGTAGTCGGCACTTTTGAAGAACATTTTATCGTTCGCCATTGCGTAGAATAACCTCGAAGCCAAAAGAATAGTGGTACTCGAACAATTGAAACTTGTGATAAGAATCAAACACGAAATTAATAAGCCTCCCCAAGAACCCAAAAACTTATTGACTACTGCCACCGCCGCAATCCCGTTTTTAGATTCATGGATGTTGATAAATTCATCAATCGGTAAAATGTAGAGATAAACAAAATTCATCATCAAATAAGTCCCAATAACTATCAAAGTTCCAATGACCAAAGTGAGGGGTAGATTTCGTTGAGGATTTTTCATTTCTCCACCGATAAACCCCACCGAAGCCCAGCCTTCATAACCCCAAAAAGCACTCAAACAAGCCAATGCCAAAGCCTTGAAAAGTACCGAACCTGTCATGGTATTGGGGTCATATTTTACGCTATTGGTCGTGATATGTTCCATACTTCCGACGCTCGATGACAATCCTAACACAATGATTATCAGCATAGTAGCAAACATTAGGGTCGTGAGAACTCTACTTAAGTTTTCGCCTAATTTTAACCCTTTATAATTAAAATACGTCTGGAATAATATCAAACTAATGGCTACTAATTTCACACTCAAATTATCAAAAGGATGTAACCCAAATAATGAAATATCGGCTAATTCTTTGGAAGTTTCTGGAAATAAAACAAGATTATTTAATGATTGAGCAAACACATACGCAATCGAAGCAATCGAAGCGGTACGAATTACGGCGAAGTTTGTCCAACCAAAGAGGAAGGCAAAAAAGCGGTTATAAATTTTACGAAAATACACAAACTCACCGCCCGAATCAGCCAACATACTGGCGACCTCTGCATTAGACAAAGCACCCGCCAAGGTAATCAAACCCGCTAATAACCAAGCGATTAAGACCAAAATGGGCGATTGTAATTCCGCCGACATGGCTGCTATTTTTTTGAATACACCCGTACCAATGACGGAGCTAATGATGAGAACAATGGCGGAGGTCAATCCAATAGAGCGAACTAATTGCCCTTGGTTTTCAGAAGATTTTTGCATGATGTGGCTTTACGAATTAGAAAATATTTACTACAAATTAGGGAATTATCCAGTTGTTTCAAAGTCTCACTTCTTTTTGTGGGACTTATTTGTGTCATATTTAACCCAATTATCCCAATCTCCTTTTTCTCACCCCGAATAACCCTACTTTATTTTATTATAAGTCTGAAACAATTTGTAAATTTGTGTATCATCAATATTCGGGCTTCAACAGTATTTTTGACAGTCTCGAAAACATTAATAATCACCCATAAAAAACCTGAGTCTATGAAAAAATTATTCTTTTTAACTTTTTTTCTACATTTCTTTACCGCCAAATCTCAAAAAATTAATGAATCCTATCAGTTTCATATCAAACCCGCTACTTCCAAAATAAATGTAGATGGAATATTGGACGATGAGGCTTGGAAAAATACTGATGTAGCCAAAGATTTTTGGTTGAAATTCCCAACTGATACCGCTCGTGCCAATCACAAAACCGAAGTTAGATTGACCTATGACGATAATTTCTTGTATGTCTCAGCCATTTGTTTTAAAGCCAATGATGGAAAATCCTCCACCGTTGAATCCATGAAAAGGGATTATTTTTCATTTTATAATGAATGTTTCCAAATCGTCATTGAACCCTTTAATGATTTAACCAATGGTTTCATTTTTGGGGTTAATGCCGCTGGGGCTCAAATGGAAGGACTTGTCGCAGAGGGGCAGTTTCAAAACTTGAACTGGGATAACAAATGGGCTTCCCAAACTAAATACCTTGCAGACCGATGGATTGTGGAAATGTCAATTCCGTTTAAAACCCTGAGATACAAAAAAGATGTGGCTAAATGGGGATTGAATTTTACTCGTAATTATCCTAATCAAAAAGAAGTTTCTATTTGGGCAAAAATTCCAAGGCAATTGAGTATTAATTCGCTTGCACATACAGGTGTTTTGGCTTGGGAAAGCCTACCTCCGTCTCCCAAAGGCAATATTTCTGTGATTCCTTTTGTTTTGGGGGGATTGAACAAAGACTTTCAGAAAAATACCGATGCTACGCTCAGAAAGGATTTTGGTGGAGATGCTAAAATTGCTCTCTCGTCGGCTCTGAACTTAGATTTAACGGTAAACCCTGACTTCTCGCAGGTGGACGTAGATAGGCAAATAACTAACCTGAGTCGCTTTGAATTGTTCTTTCCTGAACGTCGTCAATTCTTTTTAGAGAATGCTGATTTGTTTAATAATTTTGGTTTAATGGGTCTCAGACCATTTTTTTCGAGGCGTATCGGTTTGGGTGTACCCATTACGTATGGAATAAGAGTAAGTGGGAAACTCAATAGTGATTTACGAATTGGGGCAATGAATATTCAAACAGACTTACAAAATTTAACGGATAGTACTCAACGACCCAATCAAAACTTCTCAGCCTTAGTTTTACAGCAAAAAGTCTTTAAGCGTTCAAGTATCGGATTGATGTTTCTGAACAAAGAATCTTTAAATTTTGATGAAAAAACGAATCGTGGATTTACGAACTTCAACAGAAACCTTGGGATTGAATATAACTTAGCCTCTGGGAATAATGAATTGACAGGTAAGGCAGTAATAATGAAATCATTTAGTCCCAAAACCAGTGAGGGCGAGTATATGCAGGGGTATTTTTTATCACACAGAAGTCTGCATTGGTATATAGATTTACAGTACGAAAACGTGGGCAAAAATTACGTACCCGAAATGGGTTATGTGCCAAGAGTTGGATATTATAAAGTCGCTGCTCCTGAAATTTCTTATCTTTATTATCCCAAAAAGTCCGAAAATAGAACTTTCTTTCATGCAGCATCAAGTTCATTTGATTACTATTGGAATGCAAATGGCGAGTTGACCGATGCAATAAATAGTGTAGGTTATATTGCACAAAAAAAATCATTAAGCGTCATCAATCTGTTTTTTCAGACTAATTTCTTCAAATTACCATTTGATTTTGACCCAACCAATAAAGGGAGTGATGACGTTCTGAAAGCTGGAAGTGAACACAGATTTAATTCCATAAATTTTTCGTATAATTCTTCTCCAAGAAAGAAATACACATTAAACTTCAATTCAGAGGTAGGGGGATATTTTGGAGGGGGTAAACTTATGAATCTATCCACAACAGTTGGTTATCGTTTTCAACCCTATGTAAATATTTCTGCTAATATTAATTACGTAAATATTAATGATGTAAAGGTGCCTATTGACGGAGGAACAAATAAAATCGTAAAAACAGATTTTTGGCTCATCAGTCCAAAAGTTGATATTTCGTTTACCAACAAACTCTTCTGGACAACCTTTATGCAGTACAATGAACAAGTCCAGAATGTAAACATCAATAGTCGTGTGCAATGGCGATATAAACCAGCCTCAGATATTTTCTTGGTTTATTCAGATAATTATATTCCAGGTAGTTTAACAATTAAAAATCGTTCGGTGGTGTTGAAAATGACGTATTGGTTGAATCTGTAAAGAATTAATCATTAAAAGTGAATGGGTAATGGTAAGTTTTGGATTAATTTTACAACAAAACAAATCCAACACTAACTTGTCAGCATTCCTTTACAATCTTTCTATTTCTCTCTATCAATTCATCATTTGGTTGGTTAGCCCTTTCAATAAGAAGGCGAAATTGTGGATAGATGGACGTAATTCGGTGTTTGATGTTCGGTTTTCGATGTTCGGACAACAAACATCGAAAACCGAACATCGAACAACAAACATCGAACATCAAACATCGAATCACCAATACCGAAAAACCGCTTGGTTCCACTGTGCCTCCCTCGGTGAATTTGAACAAGGACGACCCGTTATTGAGAAATTTAAAGAGACCTTTCCTGATGATAAAATCGTATTGACATTCTTTTCGCCTTCGGGTTATGAAGTGCGTAAAAACTACGAAGGAGCTGATTTCATTTGTTATTTACCTTCCGATACGCCTTCAAATGCGAGAGATTTTATTGAAAAAATAAATCCTTCCATTGCCTTTTTTGTGAAGTACGAATTTTGGTACAATTACCTCCGAATCCTTCACGAAAAACAAATTCCAGTCATCTCTTTCTCCGCTATTTTTAGACCCAATCAAATGTTTTTTAAATGGAATGGTGGATTTCAACGAAATATTTTGAGGTATTTTACTCATATCTTCGTACAAAATCAACTATCCTTAGAATTATTGCAAAGTGTTGGTATTGAGAATGTTACCGTAGGGGGAGACACTCGATTTGATAGAGTAAAACAAATTGCTGATAATCAAAAAATCTTACCAATTATCGAACAATTTAAAGACGGAAAACCTTTATTAATCATTGGTTCGTGTTGGCAAGCAGATTTTGCGGTACTTCTCCCTTTTTTGAATAATTTTACGAAAGATTTAAAAATAATTATCGCTCCGCATGAAATATATGAGGCGGAAATTGAAGGTTGGGGGGAGGAACTTAATGGAATAAGATACTCAGATATAGCCCCCCGAAGCGTCGGTCGCCCCGCCCCCGAAGGGGGAGCTTTCTCGTCCGAATCATCCGACGAAATAACTGAGTCGAAAGCTCCCCCTTCGGGGGCGGGGGGGGCTTCAGTTCTATTTATCGACAATATCGGAATGTTATCTTCCCTTTATCAATACGCTGATTTTGCATGGATTGGGGGTGCTTACGGAAAAGGATTACATAATATTTTAGAAGCCGCCACGTTTGGTTTACCCATATTTTTTGGCAATAAAAATTACAAAAAATTTCAAGAAGCCGTTGATTTAGAGAGACTTACTGGTGCAAAAGCGGTTAGCGATACAAATGAATTTGCCTTGGAATTTGAGAAATTATATGATAATTTGGATTTGAGAAAACAAAAATCTGATATTATTAAAAAATACGTTCAAGACAATTTGGGGGGGACAGATAAGATAATTGAGTATGTAATTAATTTGAAAATGTGCTGATTTGATAATTTGAAAATAATTTTTCACAAATGAAAAAGTAGTACATCTGAAATTATTAAATCAGCAAATTTTCAAATTATCAAATTGAAGTTATGAAAGGATTAGTAATGCGTTCGACGGGTTCTTGGTATGAAGTTTTGGATGAAAACAAACATACTTGGAAGTGCCGTTTGAGAGGAAAATTTAAAATAAAAGGTCTCAAAACCTCCAATCCGATTGCGGTGGGGGACAGGGTTTTGTTTGACATGGAAGACGAAAAAGAAAACACGGGAATCATCCATGACATAACCCAAAGAGAAAATTATATCATTCGTAAATCTGTGCATAAAACTGCTCACGGGCATATTTTGGCGGCAAATCTCGATCAAGCTATTATCATCATTACCCTAAATTTTCCAAGAACTTCGTTGGGTTTTTTGGATAGATTTTTGGTCTCGGCGGAATCATTCAGAATACCAACTACTATAGTTTTCAATAAAATAGATTTACTTTCGGATGAGGATAAGGAATACATGATTGACCTCGCCACGATGTACCACAAAATTGGCTATCCGTCCGTTTTTACCTCGGCAACTACGGGCAAAGGAATCCAACAATTTGAGGATCTCTTGAAGGATAAAATCTCGTTAATTTCGGGACATTCGGGGGTTGGGAAGTCGTCGTTGGTTAATAAAATTGCTCCTGATTTGAACTTGAAAACCTTGGAAATTTCAACTTTCGCTAATAAAGGCGTTCATACGACCACGTTTTCGACGATGTTTGAAATTTCGGAAAATTCGTACATTATTGACACCCCAGGCATCAAAGAATTAGGATTAATTGATATTGAAAAAGCGGAACTTTCTCATTTTTTTCCAGAAATGCGGGAGTTGTTGAATAAATGTAAATATCACAATTGCAAACATATCAACGAACCGCAATGTGCTGTGATTCAGTTAGTTAAAGACGGAGAAATACAGGCAAGCCGTTATGCCAGTTATTTGAGTATGATGGATGATGATGATAATAGGCGTTAAGAAATAATGGTTCAACTACAATTTGTACGGAATCATGGAAGCCTTCGGTTTTACCGAAGGCTTCCGTGAGCTACGAAATAAGAATCCCGTGTAAATCATAGAAGAACCGAAATAATTTATAAAATCAACAAAATAAACACATTCCCCTAAAATGAAAAAACTATTTACCACTATCACTTTCCTTTCTATTTTTGGGTTTACACAAGCACAACCCAAACCAGAAACGACTCCAAAAGAGGATAAAAGTTCTTTGCTCACAATTCCTTTTAATCCTGACAATCAGGTAGTTACAGAACATATTACGACCATTAAAGGTCAAAAAGTACCTTTCGTTGCCACTACGGGAACAATGCCCGTTTGGGATGAGGAAGGCAAAGCCATTGCGGGTTTGTTTTATACGTACTACGAACGTACAGACGTAAAGGACAAGGCTAACCGTCCTTTGGTGATTTCGTTTAATGGAGGTCCAGGGTCGGCTTCGGTTTGGATGCACATTGCCTACACAGGTCCGCATCTGCTCAATATTGACGATGAGGGCTACCCCGTTCAGCCCTACGGAATTAAAGAAAATCCTTATTCGATTTTGGATGTGGCGGATATTGTTTTTGTCAATCCAGTCAATACGGGTTATTCTCGGGCGACGATTAAGGAAGGCGTTGCGGCAAAATTCTTTGGCGTAAATCAAGACGTTAAATATTTGGCAGATTGGATTGGTACTTTCGTAACTCGTACTAATCGTTGGGCATCGCCAAAGTATTTGATTGGTGAAAGTTATGGCACTACTCGGGTGTCTGGATTGGCTTTGCAATTGCAAAATAACCAGTGGATGTACTTGAATGGCGTTATTTTGGTGTCGCCCACCAC
>JAYUOX010000016.1:0-6779 GCA_043760595.1 Cytophagales bacterium | reverse complement strand
AAAAGATTAAATATTTTTGGTTTACTCTCAAAAGATAATGATTTACAAGTTTATTCTACCAATGGCACTGTTTCATCAGACCTAATGATTGCTTTTTTAGACGATTTTGACAGCAAATTAAACAAAAAACGGTAGTTGTGTTAGATAATGCCCCAATACATCATTCAGACGAGTTCCAAGAGCAAATTGCTATTTGGGAAGAACAAGATTTATTTATCTTCTTTTTACCAACATATAGTCCTCATCTTAATCTCATTGAAAGGCTTTGGTTAAAAGCAAAATATGAATGGCTAAAACCTCAACATTACGAATCTTTTGAAACACTAACCTCGGCGGTAGAAGAAATTATGAATCAAGTAGGTTCAAAATTCAAAATTGACTTTGGTGAAATCAAACATTTTACAGAATTTAAAACGTCGTTTAAATTTGAATGACTACTTAGCTTGCATCTTTGTAAGATGGAAGCACAAAAATATGATAAATTAAAGCATCTTTCTCACACACTTTTTAAAAGATGTACAGGCGTAAATAAATTTGTCTTTGAATTGATGGTTTTAGTGGTTGAGAAATGGGAAAAAGACTATCAGAAAAAGGATGGTCGTCCTAATAAACTCAGTATTGAAGACCAAATTCTGATGATGTTAGAATATTATCGAGAATATAGGACATTTTTTCATATGGGTTTAGATTACGGATTAAATGAGAGTAACGTTCAACGAAATATCGAAAAAATTGAGGATATTCTTATTAATTCTGGTTATTTCAGAATTCAGGGTAAGCGGGTTCTGATTAGTAATCAAAGTATAAAAAACATTCGCATTGATGTTACGGAATGTCTCGTTCAAAGACCTAAAAAAAAGTAAAAAATGGCAAAAAAATACGTCGGTCAAGTAAACAGAGACGGAAATATAGTGGCAAAAAGAAACGCCATACCAGAAAGATTCAAATAGTAGAAGATGCTGACACACAGGAAATTATCTCATTAAATTTCGCTAATGGTGCTTCTCACGACTTCGATTTATACAAGAAAAGTAAGCTAAACGTACATAGAAATATTAAGAAAAAAGTTGATAAAGGATATGTGGGAATTTTAAGGTATCATGCAAATACAGATATTCCTAAAAAGTCTTCTAAACTTCATCCTTTGACCAAAAATGACAAGAAACAAAACCGACAAAAAGCGAAAGAACGAGTGGGAATTGAACATACAAATAGAAAGTTCAAAATCTTCCGAATATTCAAAGAAACGTATAGAAATCATAAAAGATTTGACATGAGAGCAACTCTAATAGCGGCTTTTCATAATGCTAATTTAATTTCTAAGGCAGCTTAAAATACTTTCGCAGGAAGTATAGTAATGTTGGGAGAGCCTTCGGTGAAGACGTTTGTAGTGTTTTTTGCATTGTGTGGTGATATTTTATGGGTTATAACAATTGAAAGGAATCCTTCAAAAACTATTCCAAGTTTGAGTAATTATGCCTATTTTAGTAGAATTGAGCTACAAATATTTTACCAAAACTTTTTGCCAATTTTTTTGAGAATAAAGGGACTGGTCTTTCTCTCAAAAATCTTTCATTAATAATTCAAGAAATTAGCCACAGACGGATATTAAAGAAGGGTATTTTGATGAAATTGATGAAAGAAAAATGGTGGTTAAGACTCTGATAACCAGAGTCTTAACCACCATTTCAACAAAATCATCAAAAAAACTACCATCACCCTATAACAAATGCTTATTAGCCTCAAAAAATAGACAACTTTCCTAAATAACATATAATTATTCAAGGATTTAGGTTTACAAGTCCACATACGATGAGCCAAACTTGTGCAATATTTTTTAGTCTGTTACGAAATGTCTCTTTTACCATTCTAAAACATTTACATTTTCGATTTACGTGTTCTATTCTTACCCTTTTTTTACGAAATCTTTTATTTTGATTTTTCTGTTTTTTTGTGAGTTCTCCATTTTTAGGTTTTTTGTGTGGAACTTTACTATTTGCATGAATTTTATCTATTCCTTGGTAACCCAAATCTCCTTTAACTTTGACTTTGGGGTGAATTTCTACATCGGTTTCTTTGAATACTTTGAGGTCTGACTTTCGACCTTCCAGTTCTACTTGGCAGTGTAATATTGTGTTATCTTTCTGATTGGTAATCAGTTGTGATTTTACTATATGTTTTTTTTTGAACCGTTGTAATGTTTCTCTTGGTGTATTTTGGGTCTCTGTATGGGTTGAACTGTTACATCAATGATGACAGTCTTTACATCCTTATATTTTAATTTTTCAGGATTTTTTAAACCAATAATTTCAGCTAAAATAGGTCTCATTTTATGAAAAATCTTGTGAGTATAACTCTCTGAAATTCTATACGAAAATCCTAAACTTAAAAAGGTAGGGGATTGTCTTAAATATTCCAGTGTAAGTAATAATTGATTGGAAATACTGAATTCTCCGTCTAATCCTCGATTAGAAGTCGGGTTTTTTAACAAAAATGTATCTTTGTGATTTTGTACTTTTACAATCGGACCGCCGATGCGGTATCGTTTCCAAAAGTTCATATTTAATCCCAAAAAGGCGCTTGCAAATCTGAGGATTATCTTGCAATAATTTATACTTGTCGTTCATAATCAGTTATTTACGGCAAAAGTACGTAATTCTCAATTAAGAAAGTTGTCTAATACATCCGTCCCAAAATCATCTAAATAAGTTTGTGTGATTGATTCGCTTTCATGTCCCAAGGCATTACTGATGATGGACGTTGAGACTCCACTTCTTTTCAAAACCGTTGCATAGGTATGACGGGCAACGTAGGTGGTAATTGGCGTTTCAATTTCTAATGCTGCACCAATGAGTTTCATATTGATATTGACTTGTTTGATAACTTTGAGTAGTCTATTTTGAATTTGTTGAGGAGTAATGTGGATAGTTTTATTGAGAATTGGGAAAACGTAATTATTTGAATCAAATCCAGATAGTTTTCGATAATTTTCCAAAATATTCAATGATTGTTCTCCCAACTGAATGGCAAAGGCACATCCCGTTTTTTGGCGGTTGTATTCCATGATACCAGACCTTGAAATATTTGACCATTGCAATTTAGCAATATCAATGTAATTCATGCCTTGATTGAAATAACTGAACATAAAAATCTTGTGGCAATCACTCATTTTTGAGCCTTCCTTCACAGGATAATTATAAATTTTAATCATGTCCTCCTTTGATAAAGCTCTCTTTTTCGTTTTCAAATCAAACTTAGAGACCTTGAAATTATCAAAAGCATAATAAGTTTTGGGAATAATACCTTCGTTAATAGCTTTGTTGATGATACTACGCAGTGTCCGAAAATAAACCGCCATTGACGTTTCCTTAAAGTCTCTTTTACGCATAAACGATTCCCATTTTATTAGAAAACCGTAATCAATTTCTTGAAAAGTGAGTTTTTTATCTTTGTGAAATTTAAAGAGCATGAGTTTGCAGTCATTGTTTGATTTGGCTGTACCCATGCGTTTTTCTTCTTTTAGGGTTGTTACTAAAGTATCAATGTAAATTCCAACTGTAACTTTTGAACTTTTGGGTTTATCTAAGACAGCCGTTATTAATTGGTCAATGGTGTATTCCTTAGAACTTAGACTAAACTCTTGAATCTTATCCGTAAATTCCTTTTCAAATTTATTTCCCAATGCAATTATTTCAGCCCGTTTTGGGTGATTCGATTTTGGGGTTTCCTTTACTTTATCCCAATATTTCAAGGGACAGTTCATACCAATACTGATATATTTTCTTATCCGATTCTTGGTAATTCTCAGCATTATTGGATGTTCGCCATTCAATAAAATTTTTGAAGTAAATAAAACCACTTTGACAAAAGCAGTTCCATGAGTTATTGTACCACGATTTTGTTCCATTTTTGTACAACTCTTGGTTTACACAGAGTTTACACAAATATACAAAATGTCTATTAAATCTAATAATCCTTAAAATAAAAAAAGTGCTTTAAAATACATTTAAAGCACTTTTTTGTTATTATTTATCATCAATAATTAATATAGAGCAACTGACTTGTAATCAGTAGGTCATTGGTTCGATCCGATAGAAGGCTCACAAATTAAAAAAACCTCTCACACGTTACGTGTAAGAGGTTTTTTTGTTGAGTACACTTTTGATGTACCTCAATAATTCTACCTTAGCACTTTAAAATTTAACTTGGAAAAACTTCCAAAAATAACTCCGTTAAGGATTAAACCTTCGGGAGATTCTTCGATTCACTATCCTATCTGTGAAAGTATTGAAATGATTATTATTAATTCTGGATAGATTCAGCCTAATAGATGAGTCTTTGACCCATTACAACTTATTATTTACCCATTTCTTAGTTTTAAACTACCATTTTTCTAAACCCAATAATTTCTTGCCTAATTCGTTCAATTCGGCAGTTTTGTACTTATTTAATTCCCAATTTCGTGGGTCGCCTGGGAAAGCATAACCTTCGGGAGCGATGCGATTTTTCCAGGAATTTACTCGCCATTCTTTCAAAGTTTCGTTGTCTTCCTCGGCAGGCATCATCGAGATATACTGAGCCACTCGCACTTTATCTTTTGAATTATTGGCTCTAATTCCGTGCGGTTCGAGGCTATTAAAAATCAGTAAATCTCCAGCCTCCAATTTTACTTTATGAAAATCATTTTCAAATCCTGTGGTGTCTGGTTTGAAATGATTTCTATCTTCTGGTTGGCTCAATTTCCAAGTTTCATACGTCCTAAAAAGCGCTGGAATGCACTGAAACCCACCCATATTTTCATCAGTTTGGTCAGCTAATGCCAATACGCCTTGCACGTTTTGGGGTTTGGTGTCGGGGTCATAATCCCAATGGATAAATGCCTTGTACGCAAAGCCTTCCCGCAAAGGCAGATTCAGATTCGCCCTATCAATCGTTACCCATAATTTCTCAGTTCCCCAAATATCCGTGAAGGCATCATGCACCCGTTCCATTTGGCGATTATTCCAGAGATGTTGATGATTATAAACCTCCACCATGCCCGTACCTGCCAATTCCTTCATCTGCATCTCAGCCCGAGGGGCGGTGTACCAAGTGGCGGGATTATTGGGTTCTTTTTCTTCAAAATCCCACAAAAATTGAGCCGTTGCCAAAGCCTGTTCACGTGGTACGGCGTTTTTTACGACAATATAACCGTTATGAATCCAAAATTGCCAATCGTCTTCGCTCAGAACCTTCAAAGGCTCACCATTAGAACGATCATTAAGTTTGATGTTACTGCTTTTTGCCGTTGAGGGATTTCCTGGAATATCCTTGTGGGCATTTGCCATAGTCGGGGTCATGGTCGGAACCATTGTCTGAGTTTCCATCTGAGTAATTAAATATTTTTTGTTAAAATTATGATACAAAATTACGCTCGAATTACAGGGTGTTCTACCTCAATATTTTCAAAAATTTGAACTATATTGATTTTTTGTGAATAAATTTGTTGAATATTTGTTAAAATTGTACTTTTACGGAAGCCTTCGGTAAAACCGAAGGCTTCCGTAAATTATGAACTTGAACTTTAACATGAAAACACAATTAGAAGAAATTCAACCCGATAGCGACAGTTCATTTCATATCATGGTTAATCCACGATTGAATGACTTTTTCTTTTGGCATTTTCATCCAGAATTTGAGTTGGTTTTCATCGATGGAGCAAGTGGTACACGACACGTTGGCGAGCATATTTCACGCTATGAAGGCAACGATTTGGTATTTATTGGCTCAAACATTCCACACCTTAATTTTGATTATGGGGTGAAAACGGACTATGAAAAAACCGTCTTACACATCCATCCCAATTTCCTGAAGGAGGCTTTTTATAATACCCCAGAATTATTGACAATTCATCAACTTTTTGAGAAATCTCGACATGGAATTGCCTTCGGGACGGAGACAAAAAAACTCGTAGGTGAACGCATGAAGCAACTACATTTGTTGCCTAAATTCGAGCAGTTTTTAGAAATACTCCAACTCTTCCAAATACTTGCCAATGTTTCAGATATGGAACTATTACATACACAACCTACTGAAAATCAGTACAATAGAAAAGAAGAGGAGCGTTTGAAAACAATTTATCAGTTCATTGATGATAATTTTCATCGTAAAATTGATATTGATGAAGTCTCAGCATTAAGTCGTTTGAGTAAACCTGCATTTTGTAGATATTTCAAGAAAATGACTCGCCTGACTTTTACAGAATTTTTGGGACATTACAGAATAAATCAAGCTAAAAAACTATTGAGATTAGACAAAAACGTAACCGAAACTTGCTTTGAATGCGGCTTTGAAAGTCTATCTTATTTCAATAGAACGTTCAAAAAAGTAACGGGCGAAAATCCAATAAATTTTAAGAAACGATACCAATGAAAATTTACTCATTGGAGTTGTCATAGTACGTAAAATCCTTTACAATTTTCCCATTTTCAAAAGTATAAATCGAACAAATCGGTGTCTTGAATTTTGTACCGTCTGGGGCTGTTCCCGTTGAGATAAATTCTACGATAACGGTATTACTCCCAGAATCATACATTTGTACAACTTCATCATGAATATCTGGAAACATTTTTGCCAAATCTGTATATTTTTGAACGGTTTGCTGACGAGTTTGTTTGGTAATTTCTGTCCCAAAAGAAGGATCTTTAAAATCAGTGGTATCAACGTATAAATCAGCCATTCTTTGCCATTCGTGATTGTTGAAATGTTCGTATAACTGTTTGATAATTGCCTGATTTTGA
>JAYUOX010000015.1:0-6781 GCA_043760595.1 Cytophagales bacterium | reverse complement strand
AGTTCATGCCAAACCCACCATATTCTTCTGGAATGGCAGTTCCCAACAAACCCAATTCACCCGCTTTGTCCATCAATTCCACCATCAAATCAGTATTTTTGGCATAATCAATATCATCTAACCGTGGATGAACCTCCGTGCGAAGAAAATCCAAACAAGTTTGAGAAATCATTTGCTGTTCCTCGGTGAATTCTTCGGGAATAAAAATATCCCAAGCATTAATATCTTTAATTAAAAATTCGCCTCCTTTAATTGAAGCCTTGTTTTCTGTAATTGTCATGACTTTGTGATTTAAAATGCTGATTGTGAGGTATTTATAAATATTTTCTTGATTGAATATTTTGGAATTGTTATGCAAGCATACTAATTTTTTGTAAAGATACACAAATAAAAAAATGCTATACAAGCATAACATTTAAAATATTTTGGGGACTGTCATCCCGACGAAGGAGGGAACTATCAAATTTTCTCAAAATATAATCAAAGTACAAAATAACAGTTCCCTCATTCGTCGGGATGACAAGTCAAAATAAAAAAAAGTGGAAAAGGTTCTACTCAATCACCGCTTCTTCCATCAAATTCTCAGCTTTATAATTTGCGGTATCATTGTTAACTACCTCATTAATTTTTTGCATTACCTCAAAAAAAATACCGAGTTTCTCTTCTCCAATTTTTTCATAAATGGCATCATTAAAAAGTATTACGCCCTCACGAGCAATATCACGTTTACGTTTTCCTTCCTCAGTCAGATATACGTTTACAACACGGCGGTCATCTTCGTCAGTTTCTCGGCGAATCCACTGTTTTTCTTCCAAAGACTTCAGCATTCGGGTCAGGCTACGTGCCTCCAAACCCAATGCAGGGGCTATTTTGGTAGCAGGAGTGCCTTTTTTCTTATCAATATTTAATAAAACATAGCCAATTGCCATCGTCATATCAAAGGGTGCGGCATACGAATTATACATTCTACTAATGGCGTGCCAGCCAGATTTTATATGGTAATCAACGGTTTTGTCAGCCTTCATGGGTCAATTTTTGGTTGATGAAATGGAATATTACAGTGGTTCTAATTATTATGCAGTGCATAACATTGTAAAATTGTGAAATATTAATTTGTTATGCAAGCATACCTTTAAAAAAGAGAATAGTTAACAGAGAATAATTAATAGTTGCCTACGGTGGTTTCAACTATTAACTATTCTCTATTAACTATTCATTATTATCTGTTCTCTATTAACTAATTTAAAACATCTTCTCAACTCTTTTAAACTGAACTTTAAAGCGTTTTTCATCTTTCATATCTCTCACTTTTACGATGTATTCACCAGGCGATAGCGGATATATTGGAAGTAAAATTACCTCATTTTTGCTTTTCTGCACATTGTCACATGGTACACCCATACCCGAAACGGTACTCAATAATACATCATCTTCTCTCACATTATCCATCTTTACCCGTATCATCTCACCTTCGTCCGAAGTGTGTAAAGTTACACCGAAAGCCTCTCCACTCAATGCACTGACTTCCACCGCCATTGGAGCATATACGTGCATATTGCGGTCTGCATCAAACTCAATAACTCGGTAATGGTTGGTATATCCGCCCGCTGGGTTTTCGTCCGTAAAAGTATGTAATCCTTCATTTGGAGCGGGTTTTATTTCTCCTACGTCATAGAATTTCTCTAAATCCCTACTCCGTTGAATGATAAATTTACGGCTATTATGTCCCTGTGGAGTCATCCAAGTTAGTTGGACATTTTGCTCCGAAGAAGTAACGTTTAGTCCAATCGTGAGATTAGAAATCGCAATAACTTTTCCTTTCAGCGTCGATTTCGCCGTGGAATTATCACTGGTTTTTTTTTCGGGTTCATTCGTAAAGGAATCCAAAAATTTTAGTTCAGCATTAGCCGAAGCCAAATTCAGCGAGGTAAGTATGCCCGAGGGCTGTTTGGGCAGCGTTACGAATGCCATACCAGCCAAGGACGTACAGGCAAAGCCCACACCCAAGATGTGTTTGTGAAGGTTTTTCATGAAAATTTGATGGTTGTTTTAAAAATCCTTAATCGAGCGGAAAGCGGAGATGTGCGTAATGAAATTGGAGCAAATATCATTCCAAAGTGGTGAGAGGTTCTAAGTTTGTGAGTTGATAAGTTTTACGTTTAGGGTGGTATTTGTCCCCACCGAACATCGTACGGTAGCAACGTCTCGAATAGATTCCAACCCAAACTATTATTCCCAACGCACAATATTCTCAATAAACGCATTAACAGAATAATTATTTCCAAAATCTCTTGTTTCATAAAAAAACTTCTACACATTTACCTCAATATTTAGTAGCTACGCAGTACACCGACACCAAAACACCTGTTTTGCTTGTCCCTTCTTTTTTTAGAACTCCATACAACCACAATTGCTTAATACTCGTCTTTAACTCAAAACCCTTTGGCTTTGGGGTGTTTTGTAGTATTTCACATTTTAAACTTTAACGAAAATGAAACGAAGAAAATTTTTGATTGCTTTGGGGGTGGTGCCTCCTTTGGTTTTGGCGGCTTGTAAGGGAGACCAATTACCTAAAACCGCAACTATTATTAAAGTAAAAGTAACGGACGATAAGGGAAACCCTATAGAAAATATCCCTTTGAAATTTTATGGGTTTCGAACCTATGGTGGTAGTGTTGCTGGGGGAGGTAAAATGGAAATCACATTTACCATCGAAAAATCATCTGATAAACAAGGTAATATTGAATTCTCTCAAATTGTCCCCGAAGTAACTCAGAATGTTTATTTTTCAATGGGTGATTCATTCATATACTATTTTTTTAAAATAAAAGGTAAAAAAGATGGTATAATCACCAATGATGATTCTGGACCAGCAATAGGGGTCTATCCCGATTCGAGTAAGTCTCTTGTTCTGGGTGAAACCAACGAATACGAAATCATTCTCACAAAAAAATAAATCAAACCATGAAAATCAGAAATTACCCCCCCCCCGTTTTGTACAATAATTATATTATTTGTTTCCTTGGCTGGTGTCCTCACCAGACATCATGCAACAGCAACGTCCTGAATAGATTTTAGCCCCAATAATTCACCCCAACGCCAAATATCCACAATAAACGCCTCTTAGAAAAATATATTTACAAAACCCCTTGTTTCATAAAAAATAATTCTACACATTCATACCAACATTATAGCTATGAATTACCGCCGACACCAAGACCCCTGTTTTGCCTGTCCCTTCTTTTTTTAAAACTCCATACAACCACTTTTCTTTAAAACTCGTCTTTGGTTCGTTGAGTCTCAAGTACGAAGTATTATGTATTAAGATTCCAGACCTCATACTTTGTACTCAATACTTAAGACTTAATACTCCCAATTATTATTTCACATTTTAACATTACGAAAATGAAACGAAGAAAATTTTTGATTGCTTTGGGGGTGGTACCTCCTTTGGTTTTGGCGGCTTGTAAGGGAGATAAACTTCCCAAAACTGCAACGATTGTAAAAGTAAAAGTAACGGACAATAAAGGAATACCTTTTGAAAATTTCCCTCTCGAATTTTACGGTTATCGCTCTTTTGGAGGTAGTGTAGCTGGTGGAGGAAAAAAAGAAGATACTTTTAAAATTGAAAAATCATCAGATAAACTCGGTAATGCAGAATTCTCACAAATTGTACCTGAAAATACTACCATAATTTATGTACAATACAGGGGTTTTACAGGATTTGCCTTTACTGATTATGTCGTTCAATCTAAAAAAGGCGGAATCAACATTGGTAATAATACGGCACAAATAGCTGTTTATCCTGATTATACCAACTCAATTGACTCTCTTATTTTAGGCGAAACAAACGAATACGAAGTTATTCTCACAAAAAAATAAATAAAACCATGAAAACCAGAAATTACCCTCCCATTTTTGCACAATAATAATATTATTTTGCACTATTTCTATATTTCATTTTTCCGCAATAGCTCAGAAAAATAAAGATGTTATAGCACAATTAGACACTTCTGCCTTTAAAGGTAAACCTCTCCTCAACAATGCCATTCGGACTGAAAAATTCTTTGACCCTTTTCGTGAAAAAACAAAAAAAGTAAATGCCAGCAAGGAAGTTGTATTGGATTTACCCAGTAAGTATTTCAATTATTTAAGCGAAATGTTGGAACAAGCTGACCTCAAACAAAAACCTTTGAATGCTAAATTGAAAAATATTATTAGCAGAAGAGGAAAAGATATTTCAAGGAATAATACGATTCCCATTGGTGTCATCAATACTGAAACTGTACTTTTGACCAAAGAACAATTAGCCACAAATCAAGATTCAAAAAAGAAAAGTGTAAAAGTAGATTCAAAAGATTACGAAACTGTCGAGTTCATAGCAGCAGGGCTTTTGCAATCAGAAGCCTTTCAAGGAAACCTTAGTTTTGAAATTGACCCTTCCATCTTTGTTGGTAATTTGGATAATACCATCAAAGGGATTTCCATTGATTTTGATGATGGAAAAGGGTTTCAAGATTATGAGTGGGAACAACAAATTATTGCTTATCAGTTTACAACTGCAGGTGATAAAAGCATTAAAATTAAATTATCCACCAAAAAAGGGACATATATCACGAGTAACCCACTCAAAATCCATTCTATACAGCGTTCTGTCCCTTCATACACAGGTACAGTAAGTACTCCAAGTGTTAAGGGTGGTAGAGTTGCTGCTAATGTTGCAGGTGGAGAATATGCCATTTTCATGGGTTGTGATGGTATTTTGGATAAACCAATTATTATTGCGGAAGGATTTGACCCTGGCAATGATGTGGGACTTGACAATTTAGATGCTGATTACAGAGAGGATTTACGAATATTTACAAGAAATGGATATGATTTAGTATTTGTAAATTATAGTGATGGAAGAGATTTCATTGAGAATAATGCCGAGGTTTTGAAAAGAGTAATTCAAGAAATAAATAACAGAAAGATTGGACACGCTGAAATAAACAAACTCTCCATTATTGGCATAAGTATGTCAGGACTCATAGGGCGATGGGCATTGAAACAGATGGAAAATGCAGGACAAAATCATGAAGTCGCCAGATTAATTTGCCTTGATACCCCTCATAAGGGAGCAAATTCTTCGCCTGGTGTTTCTTATGTTGCAGCAGATTTTGCTAATCGAGGAATAGTATCTGGATTAATTGAAGCTGTCCTTTATGGTATAGTCCCAGAATTAAGTGCTATAAATTCACCCGCAGCCAAAGAACAATTATTGTTTCAGAATACCTCCATGACATCCAATGTATATTTTTCTCTTTTTCAAAATGCTTTGGCGAATCTTGGGAATGGAGGCTATCCAACCCAGTGCAAGAATATTGCCTTCATTAATGGTTCACTGAACGGTTTGAATTTTAACAATAAATTTCGTAGTAACGATGCTATTGTACCAGGTGAAAAAATTTGGGATACAGACTTTATTCTTGGAATATGCTACGATTTTATTGACTGTTGGACTAATGTTCCTAACCAAAATACAAAAGTCTATGACGAAGACGCTTTTGGTATTCCACTATTTTGCAATATCCAATTTTCAACTCGAAGTATTAATCTTCCTTATAATCTTGATAGACTTGCTGGAGGATTTAATAGTGTACAGGGTGACCAATGGGTACAGTTTACCTCAACTTTTCCACGCTTTTCTTTTGCCCCAACTTTTAGTACAGTAGATTATAAAGGGGCTTTGAATACAGATGCAAATTACTCCATAAACATTAATGATTGGTTAGACGGTAATCGACAAGTGAGAGCAGATAGACAAAATCTAACTCCTTTTAGAGCAATTTATGGTGATAATACAAATCATCAGCATGCTTTTTTTGAAGGAGAAATTGTGTCTGTCGAAGAATTAGCAATTAATGAATTTAATATTCCTCGTGCCGATTTTAATAGAGGCTGTATCGGTTGCACCGCAGGCAGTGAAGGGTTACAAGGCACATATTTTGATAATCAAGATTTAGTAGTAAATGGAAATACACGAACTAACCGTACAGCAGTAAACTTTTTTTCTGATGAAGGGCTAATTATCCCACCAAATGGGATAGGTTCAACCACCAACATCTCCGCCCGCTGGGAAGGTTCAGTCGAAGCCCCAATTGCAGGTGCATATACTTTCAATATGCGTTCCGATGATGGCACAAGAGTTTGGTTTGATGGCGTTCAACGAGTCAATGACTGGGGATATTACGGACCCACAGACCATCCTTTTCAAGTCTATCTAAATGCAGGAGAGCGTAAAAATGTCACGATAGAGTGGAAACAAGGCGAAGGAGGCTATGCCGCCAAATTCTTATGGAGTTTCAATGGCGTAGAGTCGTTTGTCCCAGCGTGTCGTTTATTTCCAACTGCGGTGGTTTCTAATGGTTGTAGTTTTACCGTTTCGGCAAGTGCCAATTCGAGCTCTGTGGGTTGTGGAGGTTCATCTTTACTGTCTGCGGGTTGTACGGGAGCGGGTTGTACGGGTGTAACTTACGCATGGTCTGGCAATGCTAATAATTACAATGGTACACCAGTCCAAGTTGTGCTCCCAAGTATAAACGGAGTGGTTAGTTATGCACTAACAGGCTCAAAGGCGGGTTGTGCCAATCAAACGGCTTCCACCCCAGTAACGGTTAGTGGGTGTAATAATGGCAGTGGCACTTGCCCCTATACAGATGGTCAAATTCTGTTTAACTTCTATGGTGAAGTAATCGAAGCCAAAAAATGCGGTTCAACCCTTTATGCCCGTGCTACATGG
>JAYUOX010000014.1:0-20848 GCA_043760595.1 Cytophagales bacterium | reverse complement strand
TGAGCTTTTTAAATATCAGCTTTCCGAACTGGAAAGTTCGACTTACAAATCCTACAAATTATAATGCGAACGAATCACACCTTTATATCCATGTTGTCCAAGCCAGAGAAGCTTTTCGTTTGCTCCTTCTTTGGAATTAAATTCTCCAAACATCAATCTGAGAATTTTTCCTGAGTCCTTCGCTCCTACTTGTACGTAAATCTCTTCTTTTTTGATGCCCATTTTCACGAGTTCATCGTATAAATCTTGTACCATATTCAAACTCGAAAGTGCTGTTACTTGTACGCTAAACCCTTTTGGATTTTTCTCAGTCCCACCAATATCGTAAGTATGATTAATTGAAAATGGTTCAGCTGGCGATTTAGAAGTCGTTGCATTTGCTTTTGATTCTTCTTTGGCAGATACTTCACGCCCTTTATTCAGTAAATTGTCAAGAGCCTTATCAATCACTTTTTCGGGTGTTGGTTGTGATACTACTTCCAGTTTCACTTTCGCTTTTCCGCTCGCCATCATGCCTAATTTTGATGCAGCTTCTTTTGATAAATTGATAATTTTGCCTTCTTCTTCACACTTACAAAAATCATTTATCCGAACCTGTACGGAGAGATTATTTTCTAAATTTGTAACTTTCAATAAAGTATTCAGCGGATATTTTGAATGGGAAGCCGTCAGTTGAGCATCATCGTATTTTTCACCAAACGATGTCAATTTCCCTTTGAGGTTAGCCGCATAATAACGGGCTGTTCCCTCTTCTCCGCCTTTATTGACGGATTTCATCTGGTTTGAAAAAATTGGACCAACAAACCACAAAGCTACTAATACGGATGCGATAACCTTTTTCATTATTGATAACGGTTTAAATTTCTACTTGGGCTAATTTTTATTCTGGATGTTAGTGATATTACAATTCTTCGAGAATTATTTATATTATTGCAGATAAATTCTCCTTAGAATTGCTTGTACCGCAAATCTAAGCGATTTCAAAGTACACACTTTCATACTTTCAATTAGCGTGCCAATTTTTATAAACGAACAAAAAACAGTTTGCGAAAGCATAAATTAAGAAAACTATGAACCAAATCTCTTCAAACATTCAAGGACAGCAAAGAGTCATTATTGAGAACGTAAAACCACAATTAGAAGCGGGTCGTTTTGCCGTAAAAGCCTTCGTGGGAGATGTCGTCAAGGTCGAAGCTGATGTATTTTTAGATGGACACGACCTCCTCTCAACGAATCTACTTTATAGGTTTTCAAAAGATAAAAATTGGACAAGCGTTCCGATGAAATATGTGGGTAACGACAACTATGAGGCATATTTTACGGTTTCTGAAAATGGTTTTTATACCTACACCATTGAGGCTTGGGTTGATCATTCTGCCTCGTGGGAACATGAATTAGAAGCAAAAATCAAGGGCGGACAACACGTAAATGTGGAGTTATTGATGGGGGCAAATATCTTGGAAACGATGGCAAAAATTGCGACCAAAGAAGATAAACCCGAATTAAAATCTTACGCAAAACTCTTCCGTGATACCAAGCATTATGACGAAGCCATCGCCTTTGCGGGTAGTCCACAAATGATCGCTTGGATTCATCAATACCCTGATAAACAGAATGTTAGTCTTCATAAGGAACTAAAAATTTGGGCGGATAGAGAAAAGGCTGGTTTCTCGGCTTGGTATTCGATGTTCCCTCGCTCGGCGGCTTCTAAGCCCAATACGCACGGGACTTTTAAAGATGTTGAAGAAAATGTTTTACCCCGCATGAAATCTTTGGGTTTTGATGTGTTGTATATTCCGCCCGTTCACCCAATCGGGATGCAATTTCGGAAGGGGAAAAATAACTCTACCAGTTATCAAGAAGGCGAGCCAGGCGTACCGTATGGCATTGGCTCTGAGTTGGGCGGACACACGGCGATTCACCCAGAATTAGGGACTCTGGACGACCTCAAACATTTGATAAGTGCCTGTACATCAATGGGTATTGAGTTGGCGATGGACTTAGCAATTCAATGTTCACCCGACCACCCTTGGGCAAAAGAGCATCCAGCATGGTTCAAAATTCGCCCTGATGGGACGATTCAATACGCTGAAAATCCTCCTAAAAAATACCAAGACATTTACCCAATCAATTTTGAATCAGAAGATTGGCAAGCCCTTTGGCAAGAACTCAAAAACGTGATTACGACATGGGCAAGTTGGGGCGTAAGAATTATCCGTGTGGACAACCCACATACAAAAGCATTTGGTTTTTGGGAATGGTGTATTGCTGAGGTTCAGGCAGAATATCCTGACATGATTTTCTTGGCGGAGGCATTTACGAAGCCCCGTGTGATGGAACAATTGGCGAAATTGGGCTACACGCACTCATACACCTACTACACATGGCGAAACACGAAAGCGGACTTGATTGAGTACATGAACGAACTCACTAAGACCGACCAAGCCTTGTATATGCGACCTAATTTTTGGTCAAATACGCACGATATTTTGCCGTACAGCTTGCAAGGTGGACTCGAACCCATGTTCTTGATTCGGTATTTTATGGCGGCAACTTTGTCGTCAAATTATGGCATTTTTGGACCTGTTTATGAGTACATGGTCAATGAAGCTAACCCTGGAAAAGAGGAATACAAAAACTCTGAAAAATACGAAATAAGGCACTGGGACTGGTTTATGGAAAATAAACTGACGAATATTATCCGCATGACCAACAAAGCGAGAGTGGAGAATACGGCTTTACAACGGACGAATAACATTACGTTTTGTGAGATAAACAACGACAATATTTTGGCATATCTCAAAACCGCTTGGAACGGAAATCGTATTTTGTCCATCGTAAATTTAGATGCCTACAATCCACAAGGTGGCTACGTCAGAATTCCGTTGGATTTAATTGGAAAAAGACCTGACGAAGAATATATCGTTCACGATTTATTGACGGGGGCAAAATATTTTTGGACGGGGGAATATAATCCAATTGAATTGAATCCGAATTTGATGCCGATGCACTTGTTTCGGATTGAGGATTTGTAGGGGATTTTGCGTATTTTTGTTAAGTTTCAATCACAAAAAAATATGGGATATAGCAATTATAAAAAAATAAAGACCGTTGTCAAGAAATTTAATCTCAGCACAAAATGGGTTTCATTATTTGATTCTGTCCAAACGGTTGAGCCAAGTTCGTGGCTACTCGAAACCCTCGAGATGGCTACTTATTTTCCGTTGATGAACGAAAAAACCAAGGCTGAGAGGGTTGTTTCACCCATTTTGTTAGAAGTTAGTAAAGATTACAAAAGCGAAATAACCTTTTTCTCAGGAGAAGATTTAAATGTCAGTCCAGAGAATGATTTGTCGGGTGAATGTGATTTTTTCTTTGCCCTTCATCCTCCACAGTCTTTTATGGACGCTCCGATTATCTCTTTGACAGAATCTAAGGCGGGATGCCGCCCAGAGAAAGATATGGAATGGGGCGTAGCTCAGTGTGCCGCTCAGATGTACGGAGCGAAATTATACAATGAAAGCGAGCATAAAGACATAAAAATCATTTACGGTTGTGCGACTGACGGCGTAGAGTGGCAGTTTATACGATTTGAAAATGATACTTTTTTTGTTGATAACAAAGTCTATACAGATTTGGGTGAAATTTTGGGACTTTGGCATTTTATAATTCAATCGTATTTACCAAAAACATGACAGTAAATTTATTTATCAACAAGAAACTCAAACCCAAAAATTATGAAATCATCCCTCAAAACGCTTGCTATCTTATTTTTACTTTCATCGTGTAACAGCGGAAATAAAAACGCTGATTCTCAAACACAAGATTCTGTAAAAACAGAAGTCAAAACTTCTGAAACTAAACCCGTTCAAACGGCTACTTTTGATATTAATTCCATCCCAATCTCGGATAAACTTAATGGAACACTTCCTTATTTTAAATTGCCCGAAGGATATATTTTTACTAACCCAAAAATGTATCACGGCGAAGGTGAAACAAAGGATTATGACAAGGAATATTTTTTGGTCGGCGGAAAATTACTCCCTTGCGAAGGCAAGACTTTCAAGAGCGTAATTCGATTGGATGATAAAGTGAAAAGTAAGACACTCAGCCAATTAGAAATTCAGAAAAGTTTTGAAGAGACAATCTTGAACGTAGGAGGTGTGAAACTCAATAATAACGAGCCAATTTTGACGGGAGAAGTCGCAAAAGTCAGTCAAAGTGATATAACCAATGGGTATATGCATTCGAGTTTGACGGAGTATAATATCCAAACGTATGTGATTCGTAAATCAGATAAGACCATTTGGGTACAATTTGATTATTTGGATAATGCTTTTCGTTTTACAGTTTTAGAAACCAAAAGTTTTGAAAATAAAATGACCATAATTTCTGCCAAAGAAATTGAAAAACAGATTTCAGACAACGGAAAAGCCATTTTGTACATCAATTTCGATGTGGACAAAGCGAGCCTAAAACCCGATGGACAAAGTACGGTGGCAGAAATCGTAAAATATCTTCAAGCCAATCCAAGCATAAAATTATCCATCGAAGGACATACCGACAACACGGGCGATGCAAAGCACAACAAAGATTTATCCCTCCAAAGAGCCAATACCGTAATGAATGAATTAACGGTAAAACAAATCAAAAAAGAGAATTTATCGGTGATGGGTTATGGTTCTGAAAAACCCTTAGTTGCCAATGATTCGGAGGAAAATAAGGCTAAAAATAGACGGGTTGAGTTGATAAAGAAATAAGAAACTTGAATTGTATTATTTGAATTTCGTAATTTTCTCTTTGAAATTAATCATAATTTAAGTCGCTTTATTTGTAATTTTGTAACTCAAAATTACAAATAAAGCACAATGACCATTAAAAAGTATTTCAAACAAAGTTTCCTCATTGCAATTTCACTATTTGCCTTCACTTCTTTTTCGCAAAAAACAGACAGTACAACCGCCATCACCACATTCTCTGGTACGATAACCCTCACCAACAACGGCTTCGCTATCATTCCTACTTTTTCCTTGAATAGTCCAGCCGTTATCTTCAATTTAGCTTTACGGAAAAACAAATTTAGCTTTGAGCCAGACATTCGTCTCGTGCCAGACGCTACGAAAGGTGGACTATTATTTTGGTTTCGATATCGTTTGGTCGAACAAAAGAAATTTAGCCTTCGAGCGGGTGTACATCCAGCGTTTAGTTTTATCCGAAAAAACATTACAGACAATAACGGAATGAACATGGAAATTACCGAAATGCTCCGATTTGCCGCAGTTGAAATTGTACCAAATTATCGAATAACGCCCCATTTGAGCGTAGGAGCTATGTATTTAGAAGGTCACAGTTTGCAGAAACACGGACCACAAACAACCCGAGTTTTGTTCTTGAATACCAGTATTTCCAATATAAATTTGGGTGGTGATTATCGATTTACTTTTGTTCCAAATGTGTATTTTTTAAACACCGATAACAACATCGGTAATTATATCACAGCCACGGCGATTTTGGCAAATACCAAACTTCCATTTAGTTTACAAGGAACTATCAATCAGACACTTACCTCAAACATTCCAGGCAATCAAGATTTTATGTGGAATGTGGGGCTGACTTATGCTTTCAATAAAGAATTTAAAAGGGTGAAATAACATGGAAAAAATAGAAACAATCGAAGAGTTTTATCAGCGAAAATTTGATTGGATTCCTGAAAATATCAAAAACGAAATCGGGCATTTTAACGTGTTTCGATATGAGCCAATTGACCCTAAGAAATCGAAACCCGTTCCTTATAAAAGAAGAGATTTTTATAAGGTGATGCTTGTGGTAGGGAACATCAATATGAACTATGCCGACAAAGTTGTTACGATTAAAAAACAAGCTCTGTTCTTCTCAAACCCACAAATTCCGTATAATTGTGAGAATTTAGAAAAGATTGAAGCGGGTTCATATTGTATTTTTAATCAGCATTTTTTTCATCCCAATAACATTCCTTTGGATAGAGGCTTGGCTAAGTATTCAGTTTTTCAACCCACTGGAAATCATGTATTTGAGCTTACCGATGAGCAAGTGGAACAAGTTAAACCCATTTATGAAAAGATGTTTGAAGAAATACAATCAGACTATGTTCACAAATACGATGTACTACGGAATTTGGTATTTGAATTACTGCATTTTGCGATGAAATTACAACCCAACACCCAGTCAGAAAAGGGGCGAATTTCACAAATTAATGCCTCTCAGAGAATCTCAATGCTGTTTTTGGAATTATTAGAAAGACAGTTTCCAATAGACGAAAATCACCAAAGTATCGAACTTCGGGCTGCCTCTGATTTTGCTAATCAACTCAACATTCACGTCAATCATTTGAATAGGGCAATCAAAGAAACCACCCAGAAAACCACTACTCAACTCATAGCCGAGCGTGTTTTGCAGGAATCAAAAATTATGCTAAAACACAGCCAATGGAATGTATCTGAAATTGCCTACGCTTTGGGGTTTACAGAAGTATCTCATTTTAATAATTTCTTTAAAAAATACACTGAAATGAGTCCTTTGAAATTTCGGAATGGGTGATGGTGATTGTCAAAGCGTTCTTATATCATCATTCATTGACAAAAAAATCATAAAAATTATGAATCAAGATTCCAAAAGGACCCGCCTTATTTTCGCCGTTATAGATGATATTTTTTGAAAGTATTTGCATTCCTTCAATCTTGGAAACCACCTCTAAATTCTTCTTGAAACCTGCTGTGTAAGTATAGGCTGATTTGATTTCAAAAGCATCTGTACCTTCGGGTTGCAATCGAAGGTAATCAACCTCTACTTGGTGACTATCTCTATAAAAATAACCGTTATGGTCTTTTCCTGCGTTGAATCGTTGTTTAACAAATTCATTAATGACCATGTTTTCAAATATTTCTCCCCGCAAAGGGTGGGTCTCTAATTGTTTTTCATGTTCTATTCCTAAAAGATAACAAAGTAATCCCACATCGTAAAAGTACAATTTAGGACTCTTCAATAATCGCTTGTTGATATTGCCGTGAAATGGTTGTAATAAATAACAGTTAAAAGTATATTCAAGTACCGAAAGCCATGATTTTATGGTGTTTACTGACACACCAATGTCGTTACTTATTGTTGAAAAATTCATCAAACTACCTACCCTCCCCGCACAAATTCGCACAAATTTATCAAATAAATACATTTCACTAATATTAATAATCTGCCTTACATCTCGCTGAATATAAGTTTCGTAATAAGACCTATACGTAATGGTAGGCTCTTGGTTTCGATCATAGATTACTGGATAAAATCCCTTAAATATCAATTCATTAGGGGTTGATATTTCTTTGATTTGTGCAATTTCTGAAATACTGAGCGGCAGTAATTTAAAGATAGCAGTTCGCCCCGCCAATGATTGAGCCACATTTGAACGTAAGTCAAGTTGATTACTTCCCGTCAGAATAATTTTATATTTTTTGGTATCAAGATAAATCTGAATATACGAAAGCAATGAGGGTACATTTTGGATTTCGTCCAAAATAATTCTGGTGTGCTGAGCAAAAATAATTTTTGGGTCTTCGGTATGAATAAGACGGTCTTCTGGATTTTCGAGATTAATATAATGAAAATCTGGAAACAACTTTTTGACCACTGTTGTTTTACCTGACTGTCGAGGACCTAATAACGTAATACAATCAAATGATTCTATGGTGCTCATCAATATTTTTTCAATCGTCCGATTTATCATTATTTGTGTAATTTTAAAGTACCGTTGCAAATTTACACAAAAATCTGTTTTTCAAAATCTGTTTTTCAAATTTAATTCAAGCATTTGACCTCTATTGGGCGTAATTCCAACTCACAGTTTGAAAAGTGAAAAAATAAATGCTTGATTTTCGCAATATTATCTTTGAAAATCATTGCTTTTTATTGTTTTTTTTATATATTTTTGTAAAATTTTAATCGAGTAAAACTATGGCAAAATATAATCTCAAAATAAACGGAAAAATCAGAAAGGTGGACATCGACCCATCAACGCCAATGCTCTGGGTCTTGCGTGACCATCTTGATTTGCAAGGCACAAAATTCGGTTGCGGTATCGCCCAATGTGGTGCTTGCACAGTGCATTTGGATGGAACAGCCGTTCGTTCATGTTCTTTACCAGTTTCAGCCATTGGAAAAGGAGCAATTACTACGATTGAGGGTTTATCAGAAAATGGAACGCATCCCGTACAAAAAGCCTGGCTTGAACATGATGTGGCTCAATGTGGCTATTGTCAAACAGGGCAAATTATGAGTGCAGCGGCATTATTAAAGGATAATCCAAAGCCAAGCGATGAAGATATTGATAATGCGATGAGTGGAAATATTTGTCGATGTGGAACTTACTTGCGAATTAAAGAAGCAATTAAAACGGCTTCTCAATCATCCAACTCAAAATAGAGAAAGACAATGGAAAATATAAAATCACAAAGTAGAAGAGATTTCCTAAAATCTTCAACGCTTGCAGGTGGTGGATTGATGCTTAGTTTCAGTTGGTTTTCTCAGGCAAAAGCGGCTGACAAAATAGCAACATTGAACTTGCCAGAACAATGGGCTGAACTCAACGGATATATCAAAATTACGCCTGATAATGTTATCAAAATCTTTTGCCCAAATCCAGAATTTGGTCAAAATGTAATGACTTCACTTCCGATGATGGTAGCCGAAGAATTGGATGCTGATTGGAAAAATGTAGTGGTTGAAATGGGGGTGCATGATAACGTGAAATTAGGTCCACAATTCACTGGGGGCAGTAATTCTGTGAAAATGTACTGGAAACCTTTGAGAAATGCAGGGGCTTCGGCAAGACAAATGCTCATTGAAGCGGCGGCTCAAACGTGGAGCGTTCCAGTAGGTGAAATTACTACCAAAGGAGGTGTTTTATCTCATGCGAGTGGGAAAACGGCAAAATATGGTGAAATGGCAAGTAAAGCCGCTTCAATAGCCGTTCCGAAGGAAGTAAAATTGAAAGCGGTCAAAGATTTTTCGATTGTGGGTAATTCAACAAAAAATGCAGAGGGAGTTAAAGTTGTAACGGGCAAACCACTTTTTGGCATGGATTATAAAGTAGATGGAATGTTGATTGCCATGATTCAGCATCCACCCGCTTTTGGGATGAAATTAAAATCATTTGACGCTACGCAAGCCAAAAAAATGCCAGGCATCAAAGACATTTATAGCTTTAAATTATACGAAGATGGCTTTGAACAAGCTGGATTTGATACTCGTACATTCAACGAGATGATTGCGGTTGTTGGTAATTCCACTTGGGAAGTCATGAACGCTCGTAAAAAACTCAATGTAACTTGGGAAGCCATCAGCGAAACAAAAGAAATGATGGCGGGTAGAGGCGGTAAAAAAGAAGTTATTGTTCCCGCTGGATTGGAAAGTTCGACCTCGCAATTAGCTAAAATGGCAGAAATGGCTAAACAACCAGCCAAGCAATTACGAAAAGACGGTGACCCCGAAAAGGCTTTCAAAGATGCGGCTCTGGTGATTGAACGAACTTATAATGCTCCTTTTTTGGCTCATAATTGCATGGAACCCATGAATTTCTTTGCAAATGTTTCAGCCGATAAAGCCGTGGTGGCGGGTCCAATTCAAGCCCCTGGTTGGATTGAGCCTACATTATCGAAAATTTTAAACTTACCTGCCGATAAAATTGAAATCCAAATGACCCGCATGGGTGGCGGTTTTGGTCGTAGGGCTTACGGGCAATTTGCGTATGAAGCGGCTCGTATTTCTCAAAAGATGCACGCCCCTGTCAAGCTCATGTACACCCGTGAGGACGATATGACCTACGGAATCTATCGCCCTATGTACACGGCAACGTACCGTGCGGCTTTGGATGCCAATAAAAATCTGATTGGCTTTCATATTATTGGCGGAGGAATCCCAGAAAATCCCGTTCATGCCAATCGTTTTCCTGCGGGGGCGATTGATAATTATTTGGCAGAAGGTTGGGAAATCCCCTCAAATATCACGATTGGGGCATTTAGGGCTCCCCGTTCAAACTTCAATGCGGCGGCAGAACAATCGTTTTTGGATGAACTTGCCGAGGCAATGGGCAAAGACCCAATCCAATTACGACTTGATTTATTGACAAGAGCCAAAGAAAATCCAGTAGGAAAAAACAATGAATATGATGCCGCCCGATACGTGGGTATTTTGGAATTATTAAAAGAAAAATCAGGTTGGGGAAAGCCCGAAAATGCGGGTAAAAAACGGGGCGTAGCAGCATATTTTTGTCATAATTCGTACGCAGGTCACGTGGTGGATTTGGTCATGCGAGACGGACAACCTTACGTTGAACAAGTTACGAGTGCCGTTGATTGTGGCGTAGTTATTAATCCTGATGCCGCCATAAACATGGTGCAAGGGGCAGTGGTTGATGGAATCGGAAACGCTTTTTACGGTGCATTGACTCATAAAGACGGTGTTCCAGAACAAAATAACTTCCATAATTATCGCATGATTCGCCATAATGAAGCTCCTAAGAAAATAGACGTACATTTTGTTCAAAACGAAATTGACCCCACTGGATTAGGCGAACCTCCCTTTCCGCCAGTGTTTGGGGCAGTGGCAAATGCTTTGTTTAAAGCAACTGGGAAGCGTTTTTATAATCAGCCATTTAAGAATGATTTGGAGAAGAAGGTTTAGAAATGTAGTGTAATAAGTATAAAAACCTCCGCCTTCTCAGGTGGAGGTTTTTGTTTGACATATTGATTTAGAAAATTATCGAAAATAAGCATTTTATGCAAAATCGTAGCATTTTAAAATATTTTCATTACTCTTGGAACATATTATGAATCTGTTAATCAAAAATATCAAAACAAGCCAAGCGTTCAAATTCAAGGAATTACTTTGGGTATTTTGTGTTTTGTTCTCAACGGCTTCTATTCTTCTTAGAAATACTGATTTCAAGTTTGAAAAACAACAAGATAATCTTGGTTTCAAGTTAAATAAAAACTATTCTCACCAAAATTTTAAAACAACTCTACCCGCTAATCCTTTATCAGATTTTGATTTTATAGAAGAATCAGAAACGACTGATGACAGTAATGAAGATGACATCATCGAAGGGCATTACTCGCCAAATACACAAACATTTTTCACCTACAATATTTCTCAAAATTCGTCTGTAAGTTATAGTTTATATCTTCACAAACGAGTTTTCATTCTCCTTTTTCTCCTCCATCATTCTTGGAAGATTCCAGTTGCTTAATGCTCTTTTAAGCAATTTCCATTAATCATTATCATTTCATTAGATTTCACGGCATTTATTTATTTGAAAGAAAATTCAAATAATATTTCTGTACGCAATTACACATGGCATGACTCAACTCATAAACTATTGACAATTGGTTTATTACTATTAGTCATGCCATGAGTTTCGTCCAATTAAGTACAGATACTTACGCCCTATTATCATTCCCAACACAAAATATTCATGAAATATTCAATCATTTTTTTTGCAATTGCCGTATTTTTTATGGCGAGCTGTAAGCATGCTGAACAAGCCAAACACGAAGAGTCAGAATTTGTGGTAAGCAGTCCCATAAAGGTCGATACAGCCATTGACAAGGAATATGTATGTCAAATTAAAGCCAGTAATCACATTGAAATACGGTCTTTGGAAAGGGGTTATTTACAAAAAATATTCGTTGATGAAGGACAGCATATTAAACGTGGACAACAAATATTTCAGATTATGCCAATGGTTTATGAGGCTGAAATGGAAAAGTCGAAAGCTGCTGTTGATTATGCGGGTATTGAATACGAAAATACGAAGATTCTATCAGATAAAAACATCGTTTCGCAACAAGAATTAGCCTTATCAAAAGCAAAATTAAATCGTGAAAAAGCTGATTTAAAACTGCAAAATACGCATCTCGGACTAACAAATATCAAAGCTCCATTTAACGGAATAATTGATAGATTTCAGATGCGGTTGGGGAGTTTGGTGGAAGAAGGAGAGTTATTAACGACACTTTCTGACAACAGTAAACTTTGGGTTTACTTCAATGTACCAGAAGCTGAATATTTAGATTATGCCACCAGAATCAAAAAATAAGGACCTCAAAAAGTAAAGTTATTGATGGCTAATAATCAGATTTTCAACCACATAGGTTCTTTTGAAACCATCGAAGCTGATTTCAATAACGAAACGGGAAACATAGCTTTCCGTGCTACATTTCCAAATCCCGAGGGGCTTTGGTCAGAGCCAGCGGTGCGGGTGCAGTAGGTAATAAAACCATTGGTTCATCGGCAATGGGAGGAATGCTATTCGGAACAATTTTTGGCGTTTTAGTTGTGCCAGGACTGTATTACATTTTTGGAACATTATCCCAAGGCAAACAACTCATCAGAGACGAAGCCGTGGTTTCATTGAGCGAAGATTTATCGGGAGAAGAAATCGAAATTGAAGAGAGCAAACTTAAAAGATTAATTACAAAATTTTTGAAAAAAAATGGAAAATAAAATAAAAATAAAATTCAGTTTCTTTTTGATTTTCATCATTGGACTGAATAGTTGTAAAGTAGAAAACTTACCACTCAAAATGGTAACTAACTCATTACCAGATAAATACAAAAAAAATGCAGATACAACTAAGGCTGAGGTGATTGTTTGGAAGAATTATTTTAATGATAATAATTCGGAATTATAGACTTTAAGTCGCAAGCACCCTTACAAGGGTTCAAAACCCTTGTAAGGGGTAGTTTAAGACGTAAAAACGATTCTGCGACTTAATCTTTATAATTCCGTAATAATTTAACCGAATTAATTGATGAATCCCTTAAAAATAACCAAGAGCTAAACATGAGGTTTCGTGAAATCGAAATCACTCGAAACGAAATATTGGAACGAAAGGGAGAATATAAGCCTTTTGTAAATTTGGGAGCGGGTTTGGGTGTGGAGCGTTCAGGGAAATATACGCTGAATGGTTTGGGCGAGGAAGATTTAAAAGCTCGAACGGAAGAAGTGCCTCATTTTTTGGGCGACCAATTTGCAATGGCAAATTTTTCGTGGGAGGCTGACGTTTGGAAAAAACTACACAACGCCAAAGATGCCGCTGCAAAACGGTATCTGGCAAGCGTTGAGGGCAGAAATTTTATGATTACAAACCTCATTGCTGATATTGCGAATTCGTATTATGAGTTAATTGTGTTGGATAATCAGTTAGAAACGGTACAGCAAAATATTGCGATTCAGAAAGATGCCCTTGAAATAGTGAAAGTACAAAAAGAAGCTGCACGGGTTAATTCATTGGCTGTCAATCGTTTCATGGCACAATTACTGAATACTGAAAATCTTAAATTTGAGATTCAACAGCAAATTACGCTAACAGAAAACCGTATCAATTTCTTGGCGGCACGTTACCCACAGCCCATCAAGCGTAATTCTGCCAATATGAATGGTATTCAATTTTTGAAGATTTCGGATGGAATTCCTTCACAATTGTTGAGTAATCGTCCTGATATTCGCCAAGCGGAACAGGAATTAGAAGCTGCAAAATTGGATATTACCGTGGCAAGAGCCAATTTTTATCCTAACCTCACCTTGCGAGCAGGTCTTGGATTGCAATCTTTTAATCCATTGTATTTAATCAATCCCAAATCCATTGCATTTAATATTTTGGGAGATTTGACGGCTCCGTTAATCAATAAAAATGCGATTAGAGCCAATTATTACAACGCTAACGAAAGGCAAATTCAGGCAGTTTATAGATACGAACAAACGGTTCTGAATGCTTATTTAGAAGTAACAAATCAACTATCGGGTAATAAAAATTATACCGAAAACTATAAAACGAAGTCAAATCAAGTAGATATTTTGAGTAATTCCATCACAATATCCAATGACCTTTTCAAAACAGCCCGTGCCGATTATAACGAAGTTTTATTGACACAACGAGAAGCCCTCGAAGCAAAAATGGATCTGATGGAGATTAAGCAAAAACAACTCCACGCCCAAGTGAATATTTATCGGGCTTTGGGGGGTGGCTGGCGGTAAAAGATTGTGAGTACCTGTCATTGCGAGCTTTTCAGCGAAGCAATCTATTAGATTGAGAAATGATATTCAAACTCTCTCTCATCAATCCAACAGTTTGCTTCGCTTCGCTCGCAATGACAGTGGCTTACTGCATTTCTTCGATTAGATTTTCTTTGAGGAGTTTTTTGTATTCTCTACGAAAACTTCTTACTCCCCAAGCTGTACTTAAAAAGGTAGGTCTTTTTGCAAAAGTTATGTTATTCAACATAATCATATTTTTACTTTGACCCTGTGTCATACTAAATGTTACTTCTCTAAGAGTATCGTTCATCTTCAAAACATAATTATTGATTTTATAGAATTTCACATTATACCTATTACTTCCTCTATCAGGGTTCATCTCTTCAACATTTATATTCTTTTCTTTCAATTTTTGGATAAATTGTTCAGAAGTCAATTTAGTTTTATACCACTTACCTATATGAACATCTCCTCCCATAACATTCATGTAAGCTGATAAAGGCATCGTGTCATCCATAAAAACCAACCCACCAATTACCAACAAAAAAACAGGCGAAAGTCTAACCCTAAAAGAGTGTAAATTATTGATGTTCAGAATAATACGATAAGAAATTGGCAAAACAGAAAGTGCTATTAAATCTGAATAATCAACTGTTCTACTGATTGGGAACAATGATATTTGATTACAAAATTGAATGAAGTTTTCAGAAAAAGGGCTTTTCCAAAAGATGAAAAATAGTCCAATAATTGAGATAATATATTTGGGTTTAAGAGGTAAAAGGTAAGTCAGAAACATCGGAAAAATTAATACCCCAACAAAATCAGAGAGTTTGCCTGTAAACCAATTATGATAGTAGCTTTTGAGAAAATGGTCGTTGAGAACTAAAAGAAATAGCCCTACGATAAAGATAGGATTTTGGAGTAGATGTTTATTTTTCATTGGGGTAAAATTATCATGAATTATGCTATTCAAAATACAAACTCAAAGCCTCCTCCAAATTAACCAAAGCCTCCTCTCGATTATCACCAAAACTCGAAACGTCCACATTGAGACACTGAGCCACAAAATGCTCCCCTTCTTGCCAAACTACGCTTGAATATTTTATATTTTTCATCTTCTTAAAATTTTGTTTATGCAATATAAAAAGACTTCACAATATTCCAAAATCTTCTCACGATTCAAGATAATCGAGGTACACCTCCTAATTCTGCCCCGCCAATAAATAAAGTACCGCCATTCTCACTGCAACGCCATTTTCTACTTGATCAAGAATAATGGAATGATGCGAATCTGCTGCATCTGAGGATAATTCTACGCCACGATTGATGGGTCCAGGGTGCATTACCACGATTTCTTTATTCAAATCATCCAACATTTTTTTGTTGATTCCGAAGTATAAAGAATATTCTCGAAGGGAAGGAAAATATTTGATTTGCTGACGTTCCAACTGGATTCGTAAAACATTCGCCACATCACACCAAGCCAAAGTTTGCTTGACATCGTGCGAAACTTTTACGCCTAAATCAGTTATGTATCTGGGAATCAAGGTCGAAGGTCCACAAAGCGTAACTTCTGCTCCTTGTTTTTTGAGGGCTAAAATATTGGATAATGCTACTCGTGAATGCAAAATATCACCAATAATAGCAATTTTCTTTCCTGTCAAATCTCCCCCTAATTTTTCACGCATCGAAAACGAATCCAAGAGGGCTTGCGTAGGGTGTTCGTGCGTACCGTCGCCTGCGTTCACGATGTTGGCAGTGATGTGTTTTGAGAGAAAATGAGGAGCTCCTGGACTGGCGTGTCGCATCACAATCATATCCACTTTCATTGCCAAAATATTATTGACGGTATCTAAAAGTGTTTCACCTTTTTTAACAGAACTTCCTGAGGCTGAGAAGTTTAGCGTATCGGCAGAAAGTCGTTTTTCGGCTAATTCAAAGGAGAGTCGGGTTCGGGTAGAATTTTCAAAAAAGACATTTGCAATCGTAACATCACGCAAAGAAGGCACTTTTTTGATAGGTCGATTAATGACTTCTTTGAACTCACGGGCAGTAGCCATGATGAGTTCGATGTCGTCGGGCGTAAGGTCTTTTATGCCCAATAAATGTCTTGTACTTAGTTTTTGCATTTTATTTGGGGGTTAGGGATTGGGATTTAGGATTTAAAAGTAAAGAGACTAACTGATAATTTCTTTTGTAATAAATCCTAAGTCCTAACCCCCAACCCCTAATTAGTAATCAACCAAATTTTATCAACTTCGTGTCCTTGTTCTTGCAACTCTACCAATACCTTTTCTGTATCTAAGGTATTCACTTTTTTACCGACATAATCCGCATGAATGGGGATGTCTCGGTTATAAATTCTATCTATCAAAACGCATAGTTCTACCTTCTCTGGGCGACCAAAAGCGGTCATGGCATCCAAGGCTGAACGTACCATTCTGCCCGTTGCCAATACATCATCAATCAAGATAACTCGCTTATTTTCAATCACAAAGGATATTTTTGTTTCATTGGCTTTTACCAATTCACGGCGACGATAATCGTCCCGATAGAAGGTAGCATCCAAGAAACCGAAAGGAATTTTTACACCCGTGATGTCTTCTAATTCTTGATGAATCCGTTGGGCAAAATGAATGCCTCGGGGTTGCATCCCAATGATGACGGAATCAGCAAAATCTTGGTGGTTCTCTATCAATTCTTGACAGAGACGACTAATGGTGATTTCGAGAAGGGGGCTTGAAAGAATAAGTTTGCGTTGCATAGCCCACAAAGATATTAATAAATGAATTGAATCGAAAATTAAAGATTTTGAAAATTACCATTAGATAAATATTCAGTCAAAATATTTGGATAATTCCACAGAAATATTTACTTTTATTCATAATTAAAGCCCATCCCTAAGTATTCTCATACATCTTTTCGTTACCCATTTCCTAAGTATCTTAATCATTTCTTTGTTTTTGACGGTGTTTTACTGGATAATTTTGTGAAGGACGAATGCTATCAGGCAACGGTTGCTCGTCCCTACCGCAAAAATTGTCATAGAACCATCTATTGTTAATTGCTAATCGTTGATTGTTAATTGAAAAAAGCCTGAGTGGTTACATAAAATAGTCGAATTTTAATTATTTTTTCACTATAAATGTTCCCGCTATGAACAACAAATTTACCGCCCGAATCAAGGCATGGCTACCTTCATTCGCTCTCATGTGCTTTTTTGCCTTGACCTTCGGGCAAGCACGAGCCGCCACCACCGTTTTCACGACTGATTCTTCTTGGCATGTTACCAGCAATTTTTTTGCAGGTTGGAATAACAATCCGTTTACGCTCACGTCCCCGTGGGTAGTGCCAGGTGGAGGCAATACTAACTGTGGTATTGCACAGCCTGGCGTTGTGGGAGTTCCCAAAATCTGGTTTCCTGCCACCAATGCGTTTAGGAATTGTTATTTCCGTAAAAACTTCTCTATCAATCAGTTATGTGAAGTAAAAACAGCAATTTTAGAAATTGCAGCGGCGGATAATTATGTTGTTTTTATCAATGGTATTCCCCTCACATCGGGTAATGCGACTGCCAAAACGATTAATATTCCTGTTCAATTATTAAAATGTGAAAATGTAATTGCAGTACAAGCACGGGATATTAATGCAAAATGTTGGTGGATGTCGGCAAGAGTTACTATCAACACAACGCCTTATGTTTTTACAGCTTCGTCAAATAGTCCCGCAACAAATCCTATTTGCATAGGGCAAAATCTCAATCTGACTGCCACGAGTTTGGCAGGAGCTACTTATTCGTGGACAGGTCCAAACGGATTTATTTCAAATCTTCAATATCCAACTCGTCCAAATGTATCTTTGATTGACACGGGGGACTATATGGTTACGGTCAAGATTGGAAAATGTTGTCAATACGTAGCAAAAGTGTCCGTTAAATTTAAAGATTGTAAAGAATGTTTGGATATTGTTAGCAAGGAAACTTACTGTAAAAATGGCATTTATTACGCCTATTTATGTTTTACCAATAATTCATCTCACGTTGCTAATAACATCAATTTAATTAGTACCACGCCTGGCATTACTTATTCTCCTTCGATTCTAACGCCATTAGGAGGGCTTTTGCCAAGTCAAACCTATTGTGCAACAATTGCCATCGGAGGTCCCAATGCCACGAATGGAGCTTTGGTATGTTTGAAAGCGATGTTAGTAGAAATCAAGAATTGTCAGCAAAGTTGGTTCTGTATTTCAAAAGACGACTTTTGTTTCAAATTACCAAACTGCCCTCCTCCTCCGTGCCAATGGAATGCGATGGTCAAAGATTCCACCTTGACGATTTGTAAAGGAGCATCAACTACGTTATCCGCTTATACATTACCAGCCGTTGCGGGGGTTACGTACAACTGGACTTCTTCGTCAGCATCGGTGATTGTGGGTGGAACAACTGCCAATCCAACCGTAACACCTTCAGCAAATCCAACAGTTTACACAGTAACAATTACGGATAATTCGATAACGGGAACGGTTTGTGTGAAAACAGCGAAGGTAACGGTTTATTTGAAAGATTGTCCTCCTCCAATTCCTTGTGATTCCGTTTCTGTAAATTTCAATCCAAATACCATAACGATTTGTCTGGGGGATTCTGTACAACTGAATCCAATCACAAATCCAGTAACTGGTCTGACGTATTTATGGACTCCATCGACGGGTTTGAGTAATTCCACCATCAAAAACCCTTGGGCAAAACCTTTGGTAACAACGACTTACAATCTGATTATCTCTTACGGACCAAATTGTAAAAAAGACGGTTCTATGACCGTTGTCGTAAAACCATGCTCAACCCAAGTCCAATGTGAATGGCGAGCAATGGTCAAAGATAGTGCAGTGTTTATATGCCGAGGTACATCCGCCATATTGGGTGCGTACACGATGCCTGTTGTTGCAGGAGCGATGTATAGTTGGACATCAACACCAGCCTCAACAATTGTGAATGGAAATACGACAACACCAATTGTTACTCCAATGATTAGCCCAACGGTTTACACGGTTACGATTTCGGTAGTAAATTCGGATGGAACAGTTTGTACAAAAACAGCAAAAGTTACGGTTTATTGGAAAGATTGTTCAAACCCAATTGGAACGAGAGTAGCTGCTGATGAGAATACGGATGAAATAACAGTTTCTCCAAATCCCACACAATCGGTAATTTCAGTACAAATTCCAGATTCATTTAATTGGCAGAGTGCTACCTTAATCAATCAGCAAGGGGTTATTTTGAACGAACAAGACAGAACTGATGAGGCAAAATCGGTGAAATTTAATGTTCAAACACAGCCTTCTGGAATGTACATTATTCGAGTCAAAACTGATAAAGGTTTTGTGAATAAGAAGGTGATGAAGGAGTAGTGTTTTTGAGGAGTAAAATAAAAATCCCTTATTGTCTTTCGGTTTGGAAGATAACAAGGGATTTTTATTTGAGTCTTATGATATTTTTCTTCTTGAATCGATAATATTCAATAATATAACTTGTTGATTTACAACGGTATAGTATAAATAATTATATAGCGGAATGAGTAGTTTTCTCATGGCAGTTATTTCTGGATGAGATGTTCCTAAATATGGATTCATCTCTAATAATATCAATCGGTTAATGATTTTATTAGTAAATTCTTCTGCGACTTCAAATGACCATTTTTCTAATAATGAATCAATAATATCTCTATAATTTTCACGGGAAGCACCTGTCCAAACTATTTCGTAAGCCATTGTTGGGTTTCTTTTTTAATTTGTTCAGTAGTATAAAAATGCCCTTGCTTTACTTCAAAAATGGACTTATCAAACTGTTTAAGTTTATCAATGGTTAAGTCGGAAAAATCTTCGGATGATTTATGAAATTGCTCTACTAAACATTCATAAATTTTCTTCAAATATTCCATATCTTGAATTTCATCAATCAATCGGTGAAATTCAGTTTTCAATTCTATTTCGGAATCTATTGTTAGTGCCATGTTGTTTCTTTTTTTCAAAGATAGTAAAAAAAGTAATATAAAAAGACTTGACAAAATTGCCAAGTCTTTAGTTTAATCGTTACCTAAAATCCTCCTCATCTTCATCAAATTTGAAATTATCCAAATCGAAAAGTGAATCGGTTAAATCTTTAAATTGTAAGCCCTTTTCTACCGTTTTCTTGGCAATTATTGAAAATTCTGAAAGTCCGTGTAAAACGAATTCCATCATAAATAATTTCTCACGTCCTTGCATTTGTGGATAGACTTTTTCGATTAAATCGTCTAATCCATCAATGGTTCTGAGTCTGGCTGAATAATCTTTATCGCCACTATCATTCAAAATATCCATCGTATTTCCGTCCATAAACCAATCAATAATGGGTTTATACGGATTCTTTCCAGCTTTATCTTTTGCCGCTTTTTTGATTTTCTCTGGGTCTGGAAAATAGTTTAAGAATTGCGTTCTGATAGCTTTCCCAATAAGGTTTTGAGCCACAATCACAGGTCCTTCCACTTCGCCTTCATACACCAATTCTACTTTTCCACACACCGCAGGAATTACGCCCACGAGATCTGCTACACGCACATAAGTTTTGTCCTCACCGTTCAATAAAGCACGTCTTTCTGCCGTTGAAATCATATTTTCGTAGGCTGAAATGGTCATACGGGCAGATACACCTGACTTAGAATCCACGAATTCAGACTCACGGGCTTCGATGGCAACTTGCTCAATTAAATCGTCCATGATGTGATTGGTAGTAACCATTTCTACCTGTCCGTCT
>JAYUOX010000013.1:0-6822 GCA_043760595.1 Cytophagales bacterium | reverse complement strand
CTCGGTCAAAAAATGGCTCTGATGAACTTGATAATTTGGCTTACGCTTGTATAGGGTGTAACATCTATAAATCTAATAAAACAGAATTTATAGATGTTGTATCTCAAATATTATATCCCCTCTTTAATCTTCGAAAAATGAATTGGACTGACCATTTCATTTGGGACGAATCCTTAACCGTAATAATTGGCAAAACTGCCATTGGTCGTGCAACAATCGAAGCACTAAAACTAAATCGTCGTCCTGTTAAAAATTTAAGACGTGCATTACTTGCCATCGGTGAACATCCGCCACTTGAAGAATAAAACATGATAACCATAAAAAATAAAACCGTTTGGATTACAGGAGCTTCGTCAGGAATTGGTGAAGCTCTTGCGTATCAATTCGCCAAAGAAGGTGCAAAATTAGTGCTTTCGGCAAGGCGTGAATCTGAATTACAACGAGTTGCCCAAGCCACGGGTTTATCCGAAAAAGATATTTTGGTTTTGCCAATGGATATGCTTGAATTTGAGCATTTTCCAACAAAAGTTCAAACCGTTATTGAGCATTTCGGGCAGATTGATTTTGTGGTTCAGAACGCTGGAATTTCACAACGCTCGTATGTGAAAGACACAAAATTTCAAGTCTATCGTGATTTGATGGAACTTGATTTTTTTAGTGTTGTCGCTTTTACCCAAGCACTATTACCTCATTTAACCGAACGTAAATCAGGGCATTTTGTGGTAATCAGTAGCATTGCGGGTAAAATTGGGGTGCCTTTACGTGGAGGATATGGAGCCGCCAAACACGCCATTATCGGCTTCTTTGATTCTTTACGGGCAGAAATCTGGCAAGATAATATCAACGTTACCACCATTTGTCCAGGGTATATTTTAACCCAAATATCCGTAAATGCCTTGAATGCTGCGGGAAATAAACATGGCAAAATGGACGACAATCAAGCCAACGGAATGACGGCGGATGTATTTGCAATGAAAGCTCTCAAATCCATTTTGAACAATAAAAAGGAAGTTTATATAGGTGGAGTTTACGAAGTTTTTGGGGCTTATTTAAAGCGTTTTTTACCTTCGTTGGTTTATCGAATGGTTCGGAAGAAATAAACCTTAAAAAATATGCTATCTCCCTCTGAAAAAAATCGTTATCAAAAACATTTACTCCTCCCTCAAATTGGAGAAGAAGGGCAACTGAAACTCAAAAATGCCAAAGTCTTGGTTGTGGGTGCGGGTGGTTTGGGCTGTCCTGTGCTATTGTATTTGGTGGCAGCGGGCGTTGGGAAAATTGGTATTATGGATGCGGATGTTGTCGATTTGACCAATCTGCAAAGGCAGGTTTTGTATAAAATGGAAGACATCGGAAGTCCCAAAGCGACTACCGCCGCTCATCATCTTATAAAATTAAACGATACCATTGATTATGAGGCAATTAAGCACAATCTGAGAACTGAAAATGCAGAGATTTTTATCAAAAATTATGATATTATTGTGGATTGTACTGACAATTTTACCGCTCGTTATTTGATTAACGATTATTGTGTCAAGCTAAATAAACCCTTTGTTTATGGAGCCATTCACCAGTTTGAAGGACAGGTTTCTGTATTTAATTTCCAAGATACTCAAGGAAGTCTCGGACCAACTTATCGCTGTATTTTTCCAGAACAACCTTCTGAATTAGAAATTCCAAATTGTGCTACGATTGGGGTGCTGGGAATTTTACCTGGGATGTTGGGAATGTACCAAGCCAATGAAGTCGTGAAGATGATTACGGGTATCGGAACGGTATTGAGTGGGCGGTTGTTGATAATAGATTTATTGGAAAATACTTCTCAAAAAATAAAAATAAAACGAAGAAAAGACGCTGAAAAAATAATTTTCCCAGAAGGAGAAAAAATAGCTAAAACAACTGAAAATCAAGATATTAAACCTGTAATAACCGTTGATGAATTATATGAAAAGATAAAAAATCAGGAAGATGTATTTTTGTTAGATGTTAGAAATCTGAACGAATACGAAATCTGTAACATTGCAGGGGCAGTCTTGATTCCGATGAGTAATATTCCAAGTAATATCAAACATATCCCCAAAGATAAAACCGTCATAGTCTATTGCCACCACGGATTCAGATCGGCGAGTGTTATTGAGTATCTGTCTCAAAATCACAGCTTTACGAATTTACAAAACCTTACGGGCGGCATCAATGCGTGGGCAAATGAGATTGATGAAACAATGACGGTTTATTGAAAATGTAACGGAAGTATGTACTTATTAATGCACATACTTTTTTAGTATGAGAATAACCCTACCAAGCGTTTAAAACGCTTGATAGGGTTGCGAATCCAACTAATTTTTGACTTTGCATTAATAAGTACATAGTTCCGAAATGTAATAAGCCTATGAAATCCAACCAATAAAAAACTCGTAAAAGCGAAACCTTCACGAGTTTTTTTATCGAAAAATGAAAATTATTACCTCGAAATTTCCATAATTTCAAATTCCATTGCACCCACAGGAGCTTGAATGTGAGCTATATCTCCCACTTTTTTCCCAAATAACCCTTTCCCAAAAGGAGAAGAATTGGAGATTTTTCCAGCCGCTAAATCCGCTTCTTCTTCCGAAACAATGATATAAATTTTCTCCATGCCATTTTTGACATTCTTTATTTTCACTTTCGACAAAATTGAAACAATCGAATTATCAACGTTGGTTTCGTCAATCACACGAGCGTTTGCCACAACCTCGTTGAGCTTCATAATTTTCAATTCCAACAAACCTTGTGCATCTTTGGCAGCATCGTATTCGGCATTCTCACTCAAATCGCCCTTATCACGTGCCTCCGCTATTTGTGCTGACATATCTGCACGCCCAGCGGTTTTGAGGTGCTGTAGTTCTGCCTTTAATTCATCAAATTTTTCTTGTGTGTAATATTGGAACTTTGCCATATTGTTGTTGCTTAAAATTTATTCTTTATAGAGAAAAAAAAATACTGACAATGTGCCAGCAAATGATTTAGTTTGAAAATTTGATAATTAAGAAATTTGAAGATGATTTGAAAAATGAAGTCATTTTTAAGCGGTTCGCTATCTGATTATTCATTTTCAAATTTTCAGGTTACTAATACAAACAAAAAGAACGGTCTAAGACCGTTCTACAAGATTTTTTATGACCTTTGCAGAAATATCTATTTACGGAATGATTTCGTGTTTTTGTTTTACTTGCATTTACTGTAAATGTTAGAATAACAAATTTACGAAAACTTTAAGGATTTCAAAGTGTTTTTTTAGGACAATAGTTAGGGATTAGGTTTTAGGGGTTAGGTGTCAGTGAAATAAGATGCTGATTATCAAGTATTAACACAAAAATTATGTTACTTAAATAAGACTTTATTCAGAATCAAATGAGAATAATATTCATGGGTACTCCCGATTTTGCGGTGGAGAGTTTACGGATTTTAGTAGAAAATAAATATAATGTTGTGGCGGTGATTACTGCCCCCGACAAACCCGTGGGTCGTGGGCAAAAATTGGGTATGTCACCCGTAAAAGAATACCTTTTAGCGAGTGCTCCTGACATCCCAATTCTACAACCCGAAAAATTAAAAAATCCTGATTTTCTGGAAGAATTAAAAAGCTATCAAGCTGATTTACAGATTGTTGTGGCTTTCAGGATGCTACCCGAAGTGGTTTGGATGATGCCCAAATTGGGAACATTTAACCTTCACGGTTCATTATTGCCACAATATCGTGGGGCGGCTCCTATCAATTGGGCGATTATGAATGGGGAGACTGAAACGGGGGTAACGACTTTCTTTTTGAAGCAAGAAATCGATACTGGTTCAATAATTTTTCAGGAAAAAGAACCAATTTCATTGACGGATAATGTGGGTGATGTCTATAATCGTCTCATGCACAAAGGAGCGAGATTGGTTTTGAAAACGGTAAAAGCTATTGAATCAGGCGTTTATCCGCAAGAACCGCAAAATGAATCAGAAGAAATTCATCACGCTCCAAAGATTTTTAAAGAAACTTGTCAGATTAATTGGAATCAGCCCGTGAAAAAAGTGCACGATTTTATTCGTGGACTTTCGCCTTATCCCGTGGCTTGGACTATGTTGAATGATAAAAATTGTCGGATTTATGAGGCGAGTATGGTGGAAAGCCTCACCCAACCCTCTCCCGAGGAGAGGGCTATTGTTGGTGCGGAAAGCCTCACCCAACCCCATGCCGAAGAGAGGGCTTCAACTGGCTCATACAAAACCGATGGCAAAAAATACCTTTATTTTCAATGCACTGACGGGGTTTTGGCAATTGAAAATTTGCAATTAGAAGGAAAGAAACGGATGGGGATTGAGGAGTTTTTGAGAGGGTATCGGTTATAACTCATTTCCATATAAAACATAAGAATCACATAATTAGTAAGAAAAATGTGTAAAAAATCACATAATTGGTACTAATTATTGTAAAATGTAAAAAAAGAATTACATTTGGCTTAAATCATTTTAGCGAAAAATAATGCTTTTTGAACGAAATTTATATAGTAATCTTGTGGAGTGGCAACAAGGAAAATACCGAAAGCCGTTGATTGTTCAAGGGGCAAGACAAACTGGCAAAACTTCTTTGATTCGGCATTTTGGCAAGACTAAATTTGCTAATTTAGCTTACTTTAATTTCGATGAAAGACCAGAATTAAATCAAATTTTTCAACAAACGAAGCAAGTAGAGCGACTATTGAATAATTTATCTATTATTCATGGTCAAAAAATTGATCCGACTAATACGCTTATCTTTTTTGATGAAATCCAAGAGTGTAAAGAAGCTCTAAATTCTTTGAAATATTTTAGCGAAAATGCTCCTGAATATGCTGTTATTGCGGCGGGTTCGTTGTTGGGAATTAGCTTGAGACGACATCAATCTTTTCCAGTTGGAAAGGTTGAATTTTTGAAACTTTATCCGCTTACTTTTAGTGAGTTTTTAAAGGCTAAAAATACTCAATTGTATGATTATCTACATCAGGTAAATCCTTCTGAACCACTATTAGATGCTGTTTTCAACGAATGTTTAGAAATTTTTAAAACTTATATGCTTTGTGGCGGAATGCCCGAACCTGCCTTGCGGATGGTAGAAACGATGGATATATCTGAGGTAAGCAAAAGTCTGCATCAAATTCAAACTGCCTATTCTTTTGATTTCTCAAAACACGCTGAAAAGAACGAAGCCGTTAAAATTAGTTATGTCTGGGATGCAATTCCTTCGCAATTAGCTAAGGAAAATAAAAAGTTTGTGTATCAAACCATTCGACAGGGAGCAAGAGCCAGAGAGTATGAAAATGCTCTTATTTGGTTGGAACAGGCAGGGCTGATTTATCGAGTTCCTTTGTGTAAAAAACCAGAATTTCCGCTTTCATTTTATAGTGATTTATCAGCTTTCAAGATTTATATGCTTGATATTGGTTTATTGAGGTATCAAACCAAACTCGACCCGCTACTTTTTAAAGAAGGAAATCGCCTTTTTACGGAGTTCAAAGGAGCTTTGACCGAAAATTATATTTTACAAAGTTTAACAAATCAATTCGATTCAGGTTTCAGTTATTGGACATCAAAGTCAATTGCCGAAGTAGATTTTCTATTACAATATCGTGATAAAATTCTACCTATTGAGGTAAAATCAAGTGAAAATGTTCGTAGTAAAAGTTTGGCTTATTATGCCAAGCAATATAATCCCGTTTTGAAAATTCGCTATTCCTTGAAAAATTTGGAATTGAATGAGGGCTTGCTTAATATTCCAATTTTCATGGCTGACCAGACTAAACGATTAATTGATTTACTGCTCTTTTCGTAATTTACTTTTATCCAGTCGAAAATCATTCACAAAATCACAAAAAACCATGGCATACAGCGATTTTAAATCATTGAGACAATTAAAGAATCAATTTGGGGTGAACGATGATTACGCCAAATTATTCCATAATATTACACCTGTCCAGCCTTCTGATTATTTAAAAAATGATTTGGAAGAAGCACAAGATATTCCTTCTTCTTTTAGTGAAAAAGCAAAATCAGAATTAATCATAACGCCCATTTTAAAGGAATTGAGAAGGAAAAATCGACATTTTAACTTCTTCTCAGGATATTCTTTTGATGTTGATATACAGACGGGTTTAAATGGTTTTTGTGATTATTTGATGAGCCACGTTGCAAAGAGTATCGAAATTAAAGCCCCCGTTTTTTGTATTGTTGAAGCTAAGAATAGAACGGTTGAAGAAGGCTATGCACAAGCTGGGGCGGAAATGATTGCTGCCCGTAAATTTAATGATGGTGATGGTTTCCCAACGCCAATTATTTATGGTTGTGTAACCAATGCAGAAGTTTGGTCTTTTCTAAAATTAGAAGGAAGTACACTTTTTATTGATGAAGTAAGATATTATTCAACCAATGAAAACATCGCAGAATTACTCGGTGTTATGCTTTATATTATTAACCAATACGACTAAAATATTTCATGGCAACTCAATTTTACTCAAAAAGAAATTTACAATTTTTATTATACGAAGTATTTGATGCTCAATCACTTACACAGTATTCATACTATCAAGATCATGCCCGTGAGACTTTCGATATGGTCTTGGATTCGGCTGAACAAATCTCGGAAAAACTCTTGAAACCACTCTTGACGGAGATGGATAGAAAAGAACCGCAATTGGTGGATGGCAAAATCAAAATCCACGAAGGAATGTTTCCAATTTTGAAAAAATTTGGGGAAGATGGCTGGATAAATGCGGGGTTTTCTTACGAGGAAGGCGGTCAGCAAATTCCTTCTACGGTGTTGAGTTC
>JAYUOX010000012.1:0-6827 GCA_043760595.1 Cytophagales bacterium | reverse complement strand
AATAAAGTAAGTAGTTGTTCGTATTTCGGTGTTCGATGTTTGGGGTTTAACTACCTGATAATCATTAATTTACACGAATGTAAAACGTCGTTTAAATAGTATTGACTACTTAGTTTTAGCCTTTTTGCTTGTGAAAATTTAAAGAATAACTTACTTCAAAATCCCCTTAGCTTCCGCCAAAGTTGATTTATATTCTGCAATCTTCGAGGCTTTTTTAGCATATTCTTTCATTGCATCCATTGTTCCTGCACGTTTCGCAATGCGAGCGAGTCCCATGTAGGCAAGAGCGTGATAGTCTTTTGTAAAGCGTTCATCATAAGGCATTTTGACGGCTTTTTGTAGTAAGATTTCCGCTGCTTTGTCGTCCTTTTTACCTTTTTCAGCTATCAATCCCTTAAAAATATTGCCAGCACATTGAAACATAATACCCTTTTGTTTCAAGATTTTATCCGCAAAATCCTCAGCATCATCATATCGCCCAACGGCAGTCAAAAACTCGGCTCTTTGCATTTGATACAATAAATTATCTGGGTATTTTTCTATCAGTAAGTTGTTGTAAGACAATGCCTTAGCTGAATTTGACTCGTACTTTGTGTGTACATAGCCTGCGTAAAAAGTAGCTTCATTTTTAACAAAAATCGTCTTGCGAGTTGCCAAATCTAATTGCTGTAACCCTAATTTTTTGTTGCCATCCGCAAACATCCAAATTACGGATTTAATTATCGGATGGGTTTCTGGATATTCAATTCGATAATAATTATAGATACCCGAAGCAAATAGAAATTCGGGTTGTTTTTCGGTTAATGTTAAGCCTCTTTTTATGTGTCCATACGCCTTTTTGGCAACGCCTACTGCCTTCATAAACTCCTGATTATCAGCATCAAAGGCGGCTAAATATCCCAAAGTTGCCAATTCAAAAAAACTGGCTTCGATGTCGTCTTCGTTCTTGTCCAACATCTCTTCTGCTAACTTCCTGCTTTGATTTAGATATGCCAAATAGACTTTTTGTTGAGCAGGATAATCTTTCAGCGGAAAATATTGTAATTCGGTTTGAATAGCCATCAAGGTATAAAAAACGGGATGCTGCGGGTACTTTACTTTTATTTTCTGAAAAACCTCCGCCGATTCCTTAAAATCGTATGAATACATTTTGTCCAAACCCTGAGAAATCTGTTGGCGAGTGGTGGCATCGTTGAGGATTTGAGATTTTGAGCTGTAAGCAATGAGCAATGAGCCATAAGTGATAAGAAGAAAGAGAAGTATTTTATTCATATTGGTATTATTTGATTGATAGAAACAGTTTAGATAACGTATATTTGTCGATTGAAAATTACGAGATAATAAAATCTAAAACAAGCCGACAGCCGAAAGCTGACAGCCGATAGCTTAATATGATTACATACGAACATTTTGTATTAGACAACGGACTCAAGGTATATGTCCACCAGGATAATTCTACGCCTTTTGCGGCAGTAAATATCATCTATAATGTGGGTTCACGGGACGAAGAGGAACACAAAACGGGTTTCGCTCATTTGTTTGAACATTTGATGTTTGGCGGTTCAAAAAATATTCCTTCCTACGACACGCCGCTACAAAAAGTCGGTGGTGAGAATAACGCTTTTACCTCCCCCGATATTACAAATTATTACATCACGCTTCCTTCCGTCAATCTGGAAACGGCTTTTTGGTTGGAGTCTGACCGCATGATGTCGCTTTCTTTCGACCAAAAGGTTTTGGATGTACAACAAAAAGTAGTCATTGAGGAGTTCAAACAGCGATACTTAAATCAACCTTATGGAGACATTTGGTTGAAACTTCGCCCACTCGCCTACGAAACGCACCCCTACAAATGGGCGACCATTGGCAAGGAGATTTCACACATCGAAAATGCGGTTATGGATGATGTGAAGGGGTTTTTCTATAAACATTATTTGCCCAATAATGCCAATTTAGTAGTGGCAGGAAATGTAACGGTTGAGCAAGTAAAACAACTTTGTAAGAAGTGGTTTGAGCCAATCCCAGCGGGAAATGTGGCAAAGAAAAACCTCCCAATTGAGGGAATACAAACGGCTGCCAAATTCTTGGAAATCTCCGCAAAAGTGCCATTGGATGCGATTTATAAGGTTTATCATACCCAAGGACGGCATGATGCGGGCTTTAATGCCATTGATTTGACCAGCGATATGTTGGGGCGAAGTAAGTCGTCGAGATTGTATAATCAATTGGTAAAAGAGAATCAAATTTTTAATTCGGTCAATGCCTACGTAACGGCTTCGCTCGACCCAGGGTTAATGGTAATTCAAGGGAATTTGAACCAAGGCGTGAGTATTGAAGAAGGAGATGCAGCTATCCAAAATGTGTTGGATGATTTCTTGAAAAACTCAGTTTCAGAAGAAGAATTGACGAAAGTAAAAAATCAAGCCGAATCGACTTTGGTATTTTCGGAAGTAGAGTTATTGAACCGTGCCATGAATCTTGCCTTTGCCACCAATGCAGGAAATGTGGAATACGCCAATCAGGAATCCGCTAATATTCAGGCAGTTACGACAAATGATATTATTACTCAATCTCGAAAAATATTAACAAAAGAGAATTGTTCGACGATGTATTATCGGGCGGAGAATTGATGTTTTCTAAACCTAAGTTTTCAATTATTTTTTTACCTTTACAGTAAAATATATAAAAATGTCAAAATACATCAATCCATATACTGATTTTGGGTTTAAGAAACTTTTTGGAGAAGAAGCCAACAAGGATTTATTGATTGATTTTTTGAATCAATTATTGCCCGACTATCATCAAATAGCAAAGCTGACATTTAGAAATAATGAAAATCTGTCTGAATTTGCTTTTGAACGAAGTGCTATCTTTGACATTCATTGTGAAGCACAAAACGGTGAGCGTTTTATTGTAGAAATGCAAAAAGCCAAGATTAATCGGGCGGCGTTCCGCTTTTTTAAAGATAGGTCTTTATTTTACACCACATTTCCAATCAGAGAACAAGCTAAAAGAGGTGACCAATGGGATTTTCGTTTAACGCCAATATACATGATTGCCATCTTGGATTTTTTGTATGATGAAGAAGCGGAAAAACAAAAATTCTTACGTTCAGTAGCTCTGAGAGACGAAGACGGAGAACTGTTTTATGATAAATTGCATTTCAAGTTTATTCAAATGCCTTTGTTCAATAAGACTGAAAATGAATTAGTTACGCATTTTGATAAGTGGATATTTTTCTTAAAAAATTTACAGACTTCCAATTCTATTCCTGATATTTTAAAAGAACCCATTTTTGAAAAAGCATTCCACGAAGCGGAAATTGCAGCAATGACTTCTGGTGAATATGATAACTATCAAAAAAGTTTGATGAAATATATTGAAATAAGGGAAGTAGTGAATACGGCTGTGGAAAGTGCTGAAAAAGATAAGTCCAAACAAATTGCCAGAGAGATGAAAAAAGATGGCGTTAGTTCAGATAAAATTATGCAATATACAGGTTTATCAGAAGAAGAAATTGATAATTTATAAAACAAGAAAGCCCCTAAAAAATCAATTTTAGGGGCTTTCTTATTATAAATCAATGACAAAAACTCAATATAAAATCGATTCTTTTACTGCTTCGGCACTAATTTGAGGAAATTCTTTAACAATTTCTCCTACGCTTGAACCGTTAGCAATCCATTCCAAAACGAGTTCAACACTTGTGCGTGAACCTTTCAGAATAGGCTTTCCTCCCAATATTTTTGGGTTGGAAGTAATGTATTCAAAATGAGTTGTCATAAGCCAATTGTTTTATAAATATAATTAAATATTATTATCCTTCCAAACTCGCCATCTTCTCCTCCAAAGCCTTGATTTTTGACTCGGCATCGGCTAATTTTTGGCGTTCTTTTTCTACTAATTCTGGTTTGGCATTTGCCACAAAACGCTCGTTTGCCAATTTATCTAAGGTAGCTTTTTTGAAGCCTAATTGATATTCCAAATCCTTTTGAGCGGCTTCTAATTCTGCCTCAACGTCAATTTCTCCTTCCAAAACCACAAAGAATTCATCAGATTTTACTACGAATGAAATGGCTTCCCGAGTGGATACTCTATCGACTTTATCCGAAACGTAGTTAATCGTCTCAGTATTAGCCAATTTCTCAATAATTGACTCAATATTTTCGTAACGATTTTTGTTGTCCGTTTTGATAGAAAGTGGCAAAGCAATTTTTGGAGAAAGCTGTTTGGCATTACGGATTTCTCTGATTTTTGTTACCAATTCAAACATTGAATCAAAACTTGCTAACAGTTCCGTATTTACCGCTCCACCTTTTGGAAATTCGGTTCTACAAATACTTTCACCTTCTTTTCGTTGTGCCAATGATTGCCAAATTTCTTCGGTAATGAATGGCATATAAGGATGCAACAAACACATTAATTTCTCAAAAATCTCAATCGTAGCATCAAACGTAACTTTATCAATGGGCTGTTCAAAATCTGGTTTTATGATTTCCAAATACTTAGAACAGAAGTCATTCCATACTAAATTGTATAATGATAAAAGAGCATCCGAAATTCTGAATTTTGTGAAATGGTCTTGAATTTCAGTAATCGTTTGATTAATTCTTGCATTAAACCAATCAATTGCCAACTGATTGGATTCAGACTGAGGAATCCAAGCCAATTTATCAAACTCAGGTGTTTCTCCTTCACTGTAAAAACCTTGAACAGAATCATCTTTTGTAACTTCCCAACCATCAACTAAACGGTACGCATTCCAAATTTTATTACAGAAATTACGCCCTTGTTCACACAGTTTTTCATCAAAAAGTAAGTCGTTTCCTGCGGGTGCTGAGAACAGCAATCCAGAGCGAACACCGTCCGCTCCAAAACGTTCAATCAGTTCCAAAGCATCGGGTGAATTGCCTAATTGCTTGGACATTTTACGCCCCTGTTTGTCCCGTACAATACCCGTCAGATATACATTTTCAAAAGGTAATTCTCCCCTGTATTCATATCCCGCAATAATCATTCGGGCAACCCAGAAAAATAAAATATCTGGACCCGTTACTAAATCATTGGTTGGATAATAATAGCTAATGTCCTCATTATCAGGATGTCTGATGCCATCAAAAGTGGCAATGGGCCAAAGCCATGACGAAAACCAAGTGTCCAAAACGTCTGGGTCTTGGAATAAATCTTCTTCGGTTAAGGCAAAAAGTAAAAGGTCGTGTTGAGCTTTACGCAATGCTTCACGCTTGGTTTTGGCAACGATGATTGTGCCGTCTTGCAAGTAAAATGCTGGGATTTGTTGTCCCCACCACAACTGCCGAGAGATACACCAATCACGCACATTTTCCATCCAAGAACGGTAGGTATTCTTGAATTTTGAAGGGTACAATTTGATGGTATCGTTCATCACATTTTCCAAAGCGGGCTTAGAAAGTTCGTCCATTTTCAAAAACCACTGCAACGACAATTTCGGTTCGATAACCGCCCCTGTTCGTTCCGAAGTTTTCACGATAGATTTATACTCTTCCATCTTTACCAAATGTCCTGATTCTTCCAAATCCTTTACAATATTTCTGCGAGCCGCAAAACGGTCTTGTCCTACATACAAAACTGCTTTTTCATTCAAGAAACCGTCATCATCCAAAATATCAATCACGGGTAATTTGTGTTTGATACCCAACTCATAATCGTTCAAATCGTGGGCAGGTGTTACTTTTAAGCAACCCGTTCCAAAATCCATCGTTACGTATTCATCCGTAATTACAGGAATTTCACGATTCAAAAGTGGAATCATCACAGATTTTCCATGGTATGCAAGATAACGCTCGTCATTCGGATTTACGCAAAGTGCCGTATCCGCCATGATAGTTTCGGGACGGGTGGTGGCAATAATCAGGTAGCTTTCGGCTTTCGGCTCTCGGCTTTCAGCTATTTCTTCGCCGACTGCCGATTGCCGATTGCTGACTGCATATTTGATATAATAAAGTTTCGCCATCACGTCTTTTTCAATCACTTCTTCATCCGAAAGGGCGGTTTTTCCGAGAGGGTCCCAGTTTACCATTCTTACGCCACGATAGATGTTTCCTTTGTTATATAAATCAACAAAAACATCAATAACTGACTCGTAATAGTGGTTATCCATCGTGAAATTGGTTCTGTCCCAGTCGCAGGAAGCACCTATTTTTTTCAATTGGTCGAGGATAATTCCACCGTATTTATCTTTCCATTCGTGGGCACAACCCAAGAATTCTTCCCGAGAAATATCCTTTTTTTCAATCCCTCTTTCCTTCAACATCGCCACTACTTTTGCCTCCGTTGCGATAGACGCATGGTCAGTTCCAGGCACCCAACAAGCCTCTTTTCCTTCCATACGAGCCTTCCGAATCAGCACGTCTTGGATGGTATTATTGAGCATATGTCCCATGTGCAGAATCCCCGTAACATTAGGCGGCGGAATGACGATGGAATACGGTTCTTTGTCAGGGTTTGGTTTTGACGCAAAGTGTTTATTATCAAGCCAATATTGATACCATTTGGCTTCAATGTCTTGTGGAGCGTATGTTTTTGAAATCATTTTTTGAAGTATTAAGTATTAGGTACGAAGTATTGAGTGAAGAGAATCTTAGGAGCGAAACGTCGCCCGCTTATACATACTTAATACTTTGTGGGACTGCAAAGATAAGGAATTTTGGTAGGTTTCAGAATTTATGATTGCGAAAGGTCTTATGAATTTAGAAGATTAGATTTTGAAGTTTTTGTATTGTGTAAGCAAAATTTTCTCCAAATATTTTTAAAATAAAATGAAGATATTTGCTTTATTCTAAAATTAT
>JAYUOX010000011.1:0-20990 GCA_043760595.1 Cytophagales bacterium | reverse complement strand
TTCTGTACAAGGAGGTTTCAAAACAACTTAAGAAATTAGCTTTATTGAGTCAATTAAAAAAGGAAATTGCTGATATTCAGAATGATACGGGGCAAATTCATATTTCAGAATTTAATCGTAAAATTCTCGAAATCGTAATGACCGAACCCATCCCGTTTGTGTATGAGCGTTTGGGCGAAAAGTATAACCATATCTTGATTGACGAGTTCCAAGATACTTCCACTTTGCAATGGCATAATTTCTTGCCTTTGGTCGAAAACTCTTTGGCAAATGGACATTTTAACTTGGCGGTTGGTGATGCAAAACAGTCTATTTATCGTTTCAGAGGGGGCGAAATGGAGTTGATTGTACACCTTCACAAAGAGAATTTGGATAAGTTAGTTTTGGGGCATGAAGACAATGATTTTCTTTTGGAACGTTACGCAAGTATTGGTCAATATCTAAAACCCGAAAACCTCACGACCAATTATAGAAGTGCCAAAGAGATTATTCAATTTAATAACGATATTTTTCAATTTATCAAAGAATCGCCTGATAATGAGGCAATTGCACCGATTTTGCCGAAGGTTTATGATGAAAAATTTGCCCAAGAAATTCCTCCAAATCCCAAATCTGGGGGACACGTAGAAATTGATTTTTTGTCGGGTGAAGGCGAAGATGAATTGATGTTGGGTCGTATTTTAGAAATCATCGAAGAAAGTCTTTCGGCGGGGTATTCCTATGAGGATATTGCGGTACTTTGTCGTAAAAACCAACACGCTCGCATTGTTGCCAACTCTTTGAAAGATGAAAATATTCAGGTGATTTCTTCGGACTCCCTAAATTTGAATTTTTCAGAGGCAGTCAATCTCACAATGGCGTTGATGAAAGTTATTCAAAACCCTGAAAATAACTTGGCAAAATATGAGGCTATTTATTTATTTTACCGAGTAGTTTTACAGAAAATTCCAAACACCGACGACAATCAAATCATCAAGCAAGCCATTGAAAATAAGGATGTTAGCAAATTTTATGGGTTAATCGAGTCGCAAGGGTATTATTTACATTCCTTCCGTTTGCAACAAATGGCACTGTATGAAATTGCCGAGAAAATCATCAATACTTTTTACCTTTTTGAACATCATAAAGAATTAGATTTTTTATTCAGATTCTTAGATGTAGTTCTCGAATTTCAGACTAAGAAAAGTACCCACCTTACCGATTTTTTACAATTTTGGGAACAGAAAAAAAACGTTCTTTCTATTTCTACGCCCGATGGTCAGAATGCGGTAACGGTTACGTCGGTTCACAAGGCAAAAGGTTTGGAATATCCAGTCGTGATAATTCCTTATTGTCATTGGTCAATGGACACCAATTTATATTCAGAAATTTGGGCGGACTTACCCAAAGAAGTTGAATTGAAGTCCAGTTTTACGACAACTTTAAGAACTGCTCCGTTGAGAATTACCAATAAATTAGCCGAGACTGTCATCGCTCCGCAATATCACGCCGAGAAGGAAAAAACCTTTTTAGAAAGCCTAAATATGCTTTACGTAGGACTCACACGCCCAACTGACCGACTGTATTTGGTAATGAAACAGGATGCGTTTAAATTTGATAAAACCGTAGGAAATCAGTTGTACCGTTTTGCGGGTTGTCCCGAGATTGAGAAGGGCGAGAGAGTCTTGCACGTGGTGTATAAAGGAGAGACAAAAAAGATTAGTGCCAAAACAAAAAAAGAGATACAACAGATTGATATTGAATCAATTACGAGTTCAGAAAGAAGCAATACTATCAAACTGAGGCATACCGCAGAACGTCTTTTTGACATTGAAACCTTTGAGAAAAGTCGTGATTATGGCAATAAAATTCACAATACTTTTGCTAAAATAAAGACCATTTATGACATTAATTTTGCTTTGGAGGAATCGGTCAGAGAAGGTTTAATTATGGAGTCTGAGATAACTGAAATAAAAGATAGTATCCTGAAAATCATTAACTTAGAAAAAATTAAGCCCCTTTTTGAAGTTCATCAAGATTCCATCAAAAACGAGCGTGAAATACTGATGCCCAATGGCAAACCACTTCGCCCAGACCGAGTAGTGAGACTGAAAGACCGCATCGTGATTTTGGATTATAAAACAGGTTCAAAATCAGAGTCTCACAGAGTTCAGGTACGCCAATACATGAATATTTATCGAGATATGGGCTACCCAAAAGTAGATGGAGTGTTGGTGTATTTGGAAGGTGGGGAAGTGGTGGAAGTGATGTAAAAAATTATAGTTCCACTATGATTTATACGGGATTCTAATTTTGTAGTCCACGGAAGCCTTCGGTGAAACCGAAGGCTTCCGTAATTTCGTACAAATCGTAGTTGAACCAAATTTATTTCTTCTTTTTCTTAGTTTTATCAACTTCTTGCACTTTTTGAGCTTCTTCCACAGCTTTCATTTGCTTTGAAATATATTCAGAGAAGCGAGATTTCTTAGCTCCACCACCTGCGGCAATTTTCTTACGATTGTCGTCCAAAACTGCTTTGATTTTATCTTCATCCACAAATTTGCGAATTCCGATTTGCTGTCCGATGGTTACGATGTTTGAAATAAAATAGTAAAAGCTCATTCCCGCTGGCAAGGAGTTCATCACAAACATAAAAATAACGGGCGTAATGTACGCCATTTTCTTCATATCGATGGGCTGTCCAGTTTGGTCGGGCGTATTTTGATTGTTGTAATACCCGTAGGCAATACTCGAAACTGTCATCAATAAAGTAAACAAACTGACATGGCTTCCGTACAATGGAATACTGAATGGCAAAGTAGCAATCGAGTCATACGTTGAAAGATCGCTTGCCCATAAAAACGATTTTTGACGAAGGTTAATCAAGTTGGGAAAGAGCATAAAAACAGCCATCAAAACGGGCATTGTAGCCAACACAGGCACACAACCACTCAATGGACTCACGCCAACTTCACCGTAAAGTTTCATTTGAGCTTGTTGCTGTTTGGCAGCATCATCTCCAATTTTTTCTTTTATTGCATTTAATTCAGGCTGTAAAATTCTCATTTTTGCCATACTTACATACGACTTGTAGGTAAGCGGAAGCAAGGCAAATTTGATAATCAAGACCAAAGCAATAATCAAAAGACCATAATTTGTGAATACTTTTTCTAATCCATTAAACAAAGGCACAAACACGTAGCGAGTAATTGGCAAAAAAATGTCGTAGCTCAATTTTACATTTTTACCAAAGCCTGGGGCAACTTCTTTGATGATATTGTAATCGTTTGGTCCGAAATACCATTGAAAATTTCCTTTTCCAGATTTCAAACCCGCCAAATTCAAATCCATATTTGCACGCAAAGTTTTGATATTTACAGAATCTTGCTCATTGGCGGTTGCTACAATCGTGGCTTTTTGGATTGGGTCATTTTTTGTAATAAAACTTGATAAAAAGTATTTTTTCTTGAACGAAATCCACTTCAGAGGTTGATCCAATTTAGCCTCTTCCGAACCCGTTGGCACTTCTGATAATTGATCAAAATTCTCTCCGTCATTAATCAAATAATTGACCGTAGCCTTACGATTTTCGGTCAAATCTTTTTCAGTAGGACGGACATTCTCTAACCAGTTCATTTTGACAGATTCGTTTTTCAAGATACCATCCAAACCGGTCAATTTCAAATCATTATCTAATAAAAAACCTGTACCAGCCAATGTATAAATTTGTTCAACTGATTGACCATTAGCTAATTGTAACTTAAAAACGACCTTTTCACTTTTACCTTCTGCCACTACGCCACCCGTCGAAGTAGTATTGAAATACAATTTATTCAAATCAATATTTCCTTTTGTGGTGGGTAATTCGAGTGAAATTTTATCAAATTCTTCATCAAAAATCACCAGAGGCACTTTGGGGCTCACCACGAAAGTATTGAAAGAGTTGAAGGTTTCGTAGTTTTTCAACAAAACCTGTTTTACTCGTCCACCTTGCGAAGTAAAAGTTACTTTAATATCTTTATTTTCTAAAACTACGTCTTTGGCAGTTCCCACGGCAACCGAGGCAAAATCTCCAGCGGATGCTTTGGTAGTGTTAGAATCAGGGGCAACAATTTTCTGAGGCGTAGCAGCTACTTGACTTGTTTTGGGTTTTGGTTGTGGTTTTTCTGGTTCAATCTTAGGGGCAAAGAAAAACTGATAACTCAGCAACATTGCCATTATCAATACTAAACCCGTGATTTGATTCTTATCCATCATTATTTCTCGTACATTTTTGAGTTCGTGAACTCGCTTTTTAGATTAGTCTTCAATTAAGTTGCAAAATTACTAAGACTTATCCGTATTTGGTAATGGATTGGCGTTAATTGTGTTTAGTGGTCGCATTGGTTTTAGTTTTGGAAAATAAGGTCATGTTTTTTAATTCTTGACGGTTTGCTAATATCTTTGTAAAAATTCAAAATTTAAAATGGAAAAAATTAGATCAACCACCGTCTTGGCGGTAGTACACAACGGAGAAGTAGCCATTGGGGCAGACGGTCAAGCTACGATGGGGGCGACAGTAGCTAAAAATCAAGTCAAGAAGATTCGTAAAATGTTGGATGGCAAAATCATCACGGGCTTTGCGGGTTCAACTGCCGATGCTTTTACGCTTTTAGAACGTTTTGAAGAAAAACTAAATGCCTACGGGGGTAACATGAAACGTGCCAGCATAGAATTGGCAAAAGATTGGCGTACAGACCGTTATCTCCGAAAATTAGAGGCAATGATGATTGTAGCCAATAAGGAAGAGACCCTGATTATCTCGGGTACGGGCGATGTTCTCGAGCCTGAAAACGGGATTGCTTCCATTGGGTCGGGAAGTAATTATGCACAATCGGCGGCGATGGCTCTGAAAAAACACGCCCCCCATCTCACCGCCGAAGAAATGGTGAGAGAAGGATTAACCATTGCAGCGGATATTTGTATTTATACCAATCATAATTTTATCATTGAAAAACCCGTTTAGTTTGATGATGATTTTTGTGCTTACCTAAAATAGGTTGACATCAAAATCAATCTATTTCAGGTAAGCACAGATTAACTTAATTTTCCCAAAATTTCCTCAAAACTCAACTTCTCCTGTTCGCCAGAAATCATATTTTTTAATGTCAATTTTCCTGTAACCAATTCATCCGAACCGATAATACAAACGTAGGGAATTTGCTTTTTATCGGCATAGTCCAATTGCTTTTTAATTTTACAAACGTCTGGATAAACCTCCGCATTTAAACCAGCTAATCGTGCCATTTGCAGTAAAGGAAGGGCAAAATTTAATTCTTCTCTACCGAAATGACAGAATAATAATTTGGTCGTAACTGATTGATTATCAGCAAATAAACTTAATTCTTCCATCACATCATAGATTCTATCGACCCCAAAAGAAATACCAACGCCCGACAATCCAGGAGCTCCAAAAGTTCCCGTCAGATTATCGTAACGACCTCCGCCCGTAATTGAACCAATCTGAACCCCCAAGGCTTTTACTTCAAAAATTGCTCCCGTATAATACGATAATCCACGGGCGAGGGTGATGTCTAATTCGATGTTTTCTTCGGATAATCCAAAAGTTGAAAGATATTCCCAGACTTGTTTTAATTCAGAAATTCCTTGTTTCCCCGTTTCTGAATTTTGGAATAATTCTTCCAACTTCAAAAACTTGTCCTGATTCGTTCCTGAGATTTCAAAAATAGGGTCAAGTTTGGCTAACGATTCGCTTGAAAAGCCTTTTTCAGCTAATTCTTCTAAGACTTTTTCTTTCCCGATTTTATCTAATTTATCAATCGCAACCGCCAAAGTTCCTTCTTGCCCAATTGCCCCGATTGCCTCCGAAAGTCCAGTTAAAACTTTACGATTGTTAATTTTTAAAGAGAAATTAATACCTAAATTCTTCATAACTTCATGAACCATCAAGACAATTTCAGCCTCACATACGAGCGAATCCGTCCCTACCACGTCGGCATCGCACTGATAAAATTCACGGTAACGACCTTTTTGTGGACGGTCTCCCCGCCAAACGGGTTGAATCTGATAACGCTTAAAAGGCATTGTTAATTCGCTCCGATTCATTACCACATATCGGGCAAAAGGCACTGTCAAGTCGTATTTAAGCCCTTTTTCTGAGATTTTTGTGGTTAATTTTTTATAACCTTCTTCCAAATCAGGTTGTTCGATTTTCTCAGAAAAATTACCAGAATTTAAAATCTTGAATAATAATTGGTCGCCTTCTTCTCCGTATTTACCCATCAACGTTGAGAGATTTTCCATTGCAGGAGTTTCGATGGGTTGAAAGCCAAAACGTTCATAAACCGAACGAATGGTTGAAAATATATAATTACGGCGAACCATCTGTTGTGGTCCGAAATCTCTTGTGCCTTTTACGATACTGGGTTTGCTCATGGATTTGTAGCACGGACAGCCTTGTCCGTGGAAAGTAAATTTTACGGACAAGGCTGTCCGAAATACAAAGTCCACAAAATTACAAAACCCCAAAGGTTTTTGAAGCCTTTGGGGTTTTATTTTATGAGGATTAAAGAGAAAATCAATTTGTTTTCACCCGATTTGCTTCCGTTTCTGAACCTGTCTTACGATTACGAGTGGCTTTCAAAATATCATTTCCGAAAGAATAGGTAAAGCCCAAACGAATATTTCGAGAAGATTCTCTTTGAAAATATTGCAAATCAATGTCTTGATAGTTGATAGTTCCTATATTTTTTTCGCTGTAAAAAATATCGTTTGCCGAAAGGGATATTTTACCTTTTCCTCCCATGATTTTTTGTTGTAAACCTATTGACAGATTCCCTTGAGCGTTTAAGGTCAAAAATTCTTGCTGAGATTTAGTCAAATAGTAGCCGTCTATTTCAGCACTTAATGTCTTGGTCATTTTTACATTTACGTTGATATAAACCAACCAATTCACTCGCCCTTGATTGAAATTTCCACCTAAATAATTAGCATCATATACGTTGTAAATCAATTGGTTACCCCCAAATCCTGAGATTCTTTTGCCAATATTTAAAGGAAAATTCAGTTCCACAAAATAGTTATTGTAGGTCGCTAAGTTCTCAGCTGTTGTGAACGTTCTCTTCGTTACTACATCTTGTTGAGGAGCATTTTCGATAATTACATCGTTGGTTTTATTATATCCAAAAGCAAAAAATGGCTGTCCGTCAAACGTTACTTGAAATTTCAATTCGTTGGTTAATTGTGGTTTCAATAACGGATTCCCTCTCGTAAAAGTCAAAGAATCTAACTGGAATTCAAATGGATTTTGTTGCTGATAATCTGGGCGGTCTATCCTGCGAGTAAATGAGGTTGTGATACCTAAATTTTTACCAATTTTTCGAGTCAAAAACACACTGGGAAACAACTGCCAGTAATTTCTATCTAACACATTTTTATTTTCGGCTTTGCTAAATCCCTCAGCAACAGTCTGTTCTGCTCGCAAACCCGTTTGTAATTCCCAATTTTTTCCAAAACTCGTACTGAATGTTCCGTAGAGAGCATTGATGTTTTCTTTGTAATTAAAGACATTACTTCGCTTGGTGTCTAATGCCGTTTCTCGAAAGAACTTCAAATCGTTATCAATGGTGGCAAAGCTACTTTTTCCACCCAATTCTAATTTCGTAGTACTCGAAAAAGGATGTGTGTAGTCCAATTTTAGGGTCATAAATTCCACAGGATTATCCACACTCTGACCTTGATTTCGTTTTGAATTTCCGTCAGTAATCGTAATAATGTTCTGATTTTGAAGACGATACGTTACATAATCCACATCAACGTTCACGTCTTTGCCTGTGGTGTCAAATGAATGTTTCCAGTTGATGTTGTAGCCAATATTCGAGCGTTTGGTGGGTTGGCTATTCATCGTCCTAAAACTGTTGATGGCTTTGCCCGTTTCAACATCCGTAACTTTGGTGATTGCATCGCTCAAATTTCCACCGTCACGGTCAAACCCCGTAATCAAAAATCCGATGGTATTTTTCTTATCGGCATAGAAATCCATACCCGCCCTTGCGTTGTGTACGCTGGCTGTCAGAGGTGAAAATTGCGTATTATCAAAATTCTCTTTGCCAATGATTCTACCGATTTTGACTAATTCAAAAACATTTCGATTGGCATACGTATAACTGCCAAAAATATTAACTTTTCCTTTGCGATGATTAATCGAAAATGTAGGCGAAAACCCGCTAAACACATCATTTGAGCTTCTTGCAACATCGGTATTATCAAAAACTGAACCTCTGAAACTTATCCCGATTGAGCCATTTGTACCCAAGTTTGCATTTCGTTTCATAATGATATTGATGATTGCCCCGCCCGCCGCATCATATCGGGCAGAAGGATTTTTGATGACCTCAATTTTATCAATATTGGCACTTGGCATATCCTTCAAAACTTCATTCATATCCGTGTATTGCGAGGGTTTGCCGTCAATCATAATTATCACCGAAGCCTTGCCCCCAATCGTAATGCGGTCTTGGGCGATAATCAAGCCAGGCACTTTTCGGAGGACTTCCAACGCTGTTGCACCCGCAGCTGTTGGGCTACTCGCTACGTTCACGATGAGCTTATCGGCACGTTGTTCCAAGAAAGGTTTTTGAGCCGTTACCGTTACTTCGTTCAATTCCTTTGACGAACTAATCATCTGAATATCAGGTACTTGTATTGATTCTGAATTTACGTCAAAAGGTTTTGAGAATGAACGTTTGTAACCCACCATCGAAGTAGCAATCAGATATTTACCAGATTTTATGGCTTCAAAAACGTACTGCCCGTCCACATTTGTGAGGTCGGCTTTGACCATTGATGAATCTTTGACGTTCAATAAAGCCACGGTAGCAAATTCGGCAGGTTTTTGTTTTTCGTCAAAGACTTTTCCAGATATTTTACTTTGGGCGTTTATTTGCATAAAAGTTAAAGCAGTAAAGAGAATTGTGATAAGGGTTTTCATTATTTATATTTTTAATGTTTCTTGTATGCAGATATGATGCGAGCCAGATATAAATGGTTGCATTAATTACAAAAAAAATATTTGGAGTATTTTTGTAATGTGAGGTTGTAGGGGCAAATTGATTAAGTAGTTGTTCGTATTTCGATGCGTTCGACGCTTCGGTTCGATGTTCGGGGTTTAACTACCTGATAATCATCAATTTACACTAATATAGAACGTCGTTTAAATAGTATTAACTACTTAAAAACAAAATACCCTCAATGAATATGAATCATTGAGGGTATTTTGTTAAATGATTTCGGAACTGTAAGTACCCGTTATTAATTAGTTTATGTTTGGATAAATTATAATTATCTGATTATCAATTGGTTATATCTGAAAATTCTAACTCTTACTTATACTTATTAATGCAGATTTATTTTTAAGATAAAATTAGCCCTACCAAGCGTTTTGAACGCTTGGTAGTGTTGAGAATCCAATTAATTTTGAGTTTGCATTAATAAGTACATACTTCCGAATGATTTTATTAGCCTAATAATATTTTTCTCTAACTAAATAATTCTTCACATAATCCGAAACACCTTCTTCCAAAGTATGAAATGGTCGTTCATAACCAATAGATTTCAGCTTCGACATATTAGCTTCTGTGAAATATTGGTACTTATCTCTAATGTCTTCGGGGGTATCTACAAAAGAGATAACTTCGTCATTATCAAGTGATTTGAATGTATTTTTGACCAAATCCATAAAAGTACGAGCCTTCCCAGAACCCAAATTGTAAATCCCAGAATTACGGCGATGGTGCATCAAAAACATACAAACTTCCACAACGTCCTTTACATATACAAAATCTCTCATTTGTTCACCGTCCTTAAAATCTGGGTTATGTGAACGAAATAATTTCATGCCACCCGTTTTTTTGATTTGATTAAATGTATGCCAAATCACCGAAGCCATGCGTCCTTTATGAAACTCATTTGGTCCATAAACATTAAAAAACTTCAAACCCGCCCAAAAGAAAGGTTGCTCATCTTGTTTCAAAGCCCAAATGTCAAAATCATTTTTCGAATCACCATAAGGATTCAAAGGTTTCAATTGAGGAATCAAAGATTCGTTATCGTCATAACCATTTTCACCTAATCCATAAGTAGCTGCCGAAGAAGCATAAACCAATGGGATTTGATATTCATGACACTTTTTCCAGATTTTTTTGGAATAATTAAGATTCAATTTATTGAAAATATCAACGTCAAATTCAGTCGTATCGGTTCTTGCTCCGATATGAAAACAAAACTCAACTTCTTGATTATTAACTTCTAACCATTCAAAAAAATGTTCTCTATCTACCCTTTCTTGTATTTTTTTACCGTCAAGATTTTTATTTTTCTGTTCATCAGAAAAATCATCAACTGCGATTATGTAATTAAAATTGTCCTGATTTAATCTCTGAATTAGGCAACTTCCGATAAACCCTGCGGCACCCGTAACTATAATCATAAAGAAGTGGAATAAAATTGTATTTATGCGTGTTAGGTAATCATTAAAAACCTTCAAAATTATCATTAAGTTTTGACTAAAACACTACACGATATTCCGAAAAAATATAAATTTTCTAAGAAATTGTAAGTATTTCTATTCAAAAAGTAATATTGTTCAACAAAAAATACAATAAATTAAACAAAATCTTAGTTTTGACATAAAATGTAAAATACTCTTTTTGAAACCTTCAAATATATTATTTTTTTGAGAATTGAAAAGATTGTAATTTTGTTTGATTACTGAGATTCCCATGACAGAATCCAACATTTTATAACTATTTCTTAGATTTTGCTGCTAATGTTTTCCCAGCAAAATCTTCACTCTTAAACACTGAAAACAATGGTTTACGTAAGTCGCAAAGAACATTTCAACGCCGCACACAGGCTATATAATCCAAACTGGACTGAGGAAAAAAATCAGGAGGTTTTTGGACCATGCTCAAATATCAATTGGCACGGGCATAATTTTGAACTCATCGTAACAGTCAAAGGAAACCCTGACCCTGATACTGGTTTTGTTATCGACCTAAAAGTTTTAGGAGATATTGTCAAAAAGGAAATAATCGAAAAAGTTGATCATAAAAACTTGAATCTCGACGTGGACTTTATGCAAGGCAAAATGGCAAGTTGTGAGATTTTCGTGATGGAAATTTGGAAAATTCTTGCTCCACAAGTGGCAAGTACTTCAAAAACTGCTAAATTACACAGTTTACAATTATTTGAGACTCAGAAAAATTTTGTAGAATACTTTGGCGAAAAAAAGTAATTAGTGATTGGTTATTGGTGATTAGTTTTACAACAACTATATTCACTAATCACTAATCACTAATAACCAATCACTAAAATATGAAATATTACATCATCGCAGGCGAGCGTTCAGGAGATTTGCATGGGTCGAATTTGATAAAAGGAATTCGCAAACATGACCCCGATGCTCAGATACGTGCATGGGGTGGTGAAATGATGCAAGAATCTGGTGCTGAGGTAGTTAAGCACTACCGAGACTTAGCTTTTATGGGTTTTTTTGAAGTTATCAAAAACCTTCCAACCATTATTGGCTTTCTTTCTTTCTGCAAAAAAGACATTAAAAACTTTCAACCCGATGTCGTAGTTCTGATAGATTATGCAGGTTTTAATATGCGGGTTGCCAAATTCGCAAAGACCAACGGCTACCGGACATTTTACTATATTTCTCCAAAAGTGTGGGCTTGGAATCAGTCCAGAGCCTTAAAAATCAAGCAATTTGTGGATAAAATGTTCGTGATTTTTCCTTTTGAAAAAGCATTTTTCCAAAAGTTTGATTACGAAGTTGAGTACGTGGGCAATCCACTTTTTGATGCCATTGCCGATTTTACGCCAAATCCCAATTTCAGAAAAGACGCACGCCTTGGTATTAAACCCATCATTGCCCTTTTGCCAGGGAGTCGGAAACAAGAAGTCGAAACGATGTTGGGTTTGATGATGTCGCAGGTGTATGAACTTCCTGATTATCAGTTTGTTATCGGAGCAGTTTCTAACCTTCCCAAAGAATTATATGCTCGCTGGCAGTCGATTTTTCCAGTAAAAATTGTGATTGATGATGCCTACAATTTACTATCGGTGGCGGATGCGGCTTTGGTAACTTCTGGAACTGCAACGCTCGAAACAGCCCTTTTCAACGTGCCGCAAGTGGTATGTTATAAAGGCGGTTGGGCTGCGTATCAGGTCTATAAGCGTGTGATTCGAGTGCCTTTTGTTTCTTTGGTAAATTTGATTGTGGGCAGAGAACTCGTGAAAGAATTATTGCAAAATGATTTGACAAAAGAAAATGTATTGACAGAATTATCAAAAATTACGATTAACCAAACTGCTCGCCAAAGTCAATTGAATGGCTATGCTGAAATAAAAAATATTTTGGGCGAAAAAGGGGCTTCTGAAAGAACAGGGAGGTTGATGGTGGAAGAATTGAGAAGACAAAAATAACACGAACTTTAATTTGTACAATTTACAGATTAAAGTTCGTGTTATTTGTTATGCTTCTTCCAATAAATAATGCTGAATCCACTCTTTTTTTATGCCATCAAACTGATTGTAGTATTGAGCAATTTCCCTTAAATCTTCATCAATATTTCCTGAAATATAAAGGGGTTCTCTGAAAATAATCTTCTTGTTTGGGTAATCAAAGACTACCATAATTATTGGAATTTTTGCTTCTAAGGCGATATAATAAAAGCCCGTTCTGAGCTTTGAAACTGATTTTCGTGTACCTTCAGGGGACAAGGCAATATGCAGGTAATCTTTTGATTCATAGAGTTTTACAACCGATTCAACCATGCCATTACTACTAAATCTATCTACGGGAGTGCCACCAAGCCATCTAAAAAAAAATCCAAAAGACCCGTTGAACAATTCAGCTTTTCCCAGAAAACTAACTTTTTTTTTGGTACTTGCACGTGCAAATAACCCTAACGGAAAATCAAACCAACTTGAATGAGGAGCTACGATAATAAGGCTCTTTTTGAGCGTTTCTGAAATTCCTCCTTCCAGTCTCCATCCTGCAAGTCGGAAAAAGAATAAATAAATTGAATTAATCATTTTATGAGTGGTTAAATTTAATTGATGGAAAATGACACACTAAATGTAATTATTTCCCTACTGATTTGCAATTATTTTAGTTTAAATGTCTATCTCCATGAAAGGGTAGGGCGTAAAACATAAGATAAAAATAATCAAAGTTATCCATCCTAACAGTTTACGTTTAAAATCTAAGGGTTCATCTATTTCTACTTCGGGATGATAAATTCCTAAGAATTTTCCCAGTAAAAATACAAAAGGTAAGAAGCCCACAAAACCGTGCAAAGTAGCGATTTGAGGTATAAAACTTAATAAAAACTGAATAACAACTACGCCCAAACTCAAAACCCATGAAGTAGTCCGATTTTCGGAAACCCTTGAAAAACAGATTCTTAGAAATAAAATATAGAGCAAAAGATGCGAAAGGAAATCGTAATCGTTTTCATAATATCCTTTTATCCCGATATGTTTAATTTCATCAATTGAAAATAAACCATAGCCCGTAAATAAGGCAAAACATACAAAAATAATCGGAGAAACGATATTAAAATTACGTTTGCCAATCAAGCCATAAAGGATGTGCCCACCGTCTAATTGTCCGATTGGAATTAAATTCAAAGCCGTAAAAAACAGTGAAAGATAACCCGCCCAAAGCAGTGGATAGTGCATTATTTCAAAATTGGGTGGTAATAGTTTGGGGTCAGCTACGTAGGTTTTGAAGAATTTAAACAATAGATTATCTCCCAAAACCAACTGCCCCGACATTCCTCTGACATCTCTCAAGACCTCGACAGGGTAATTATCGCCAAATTTTGCGTATTCTGGGTGAATTTTAAAGACAAAATCTAAGGGTGGTAAATGCGAAAATCCATAATACAAAACGCCCAAAGCCACCACAAAACCTGCCAAAGGTCCTGCGATACCAATATCAAAATATTCTTTGCGTGAGCGTGTAAGTCCTTTGATACGTATGACTGCCCCCATCGTACCGATACTCATGGTGATTCCACTCAGCCACATGGGGATATAATAGGGTAATGACACTTTGATTTTGTAGTATTGAGCCATAAAATAATGTCCAAATTCATGGCAAGTCAAGACCAATAAAAAAGGGATAGAAAATTGAAATCCTTGCCAAAAGTCTTTGGGGAAATGGAGGAGTTTAGGGAAAACCAAGTTCAATTCGTTGGTCAGATAAAAATATGACTTCCCCGTCATGACTTCTGCACCTGCTAAGGTGGTGGTAATGAGGGTAATAACAAAAAGTATGGCTTGAATAATCTCGGTTTTGTATTTCATTTACTTATTGGCTAAAACGTAACACAGACTTCAATTTATAAAGTCGTATTACGATTTTATAAATTGAAGTCTGTGTTACGGGAATTTCAAAAATTTAGTTAAAAACCCCCATTGCACTAAATTTATCAATACGTTGATTAATTCTTTGTTCGGGAGCTATTTTTTGTAGCTCTTCAATGGTCTCCAGAATTGTTTTCTTCACAATCTCGATGGATAAAGTTGGGTTCAAATGAGCCCCTCCGAGTGGTTCGGGGATAATACCATCCACCAAACCATTGCCTTTCATATCTAATGCTGTCAATTTCAGTGCTTCGGCAGCTTGTTCCTTAAAGTCCCAAGTTCGCCAAAGAATTGTTGAACAGTTTTCGGGGGAAATAACTGAATACCAAGAGTTTTCTAACATCAATACTCTGTCTCCAATCGCAATACCCAATGCACCTCCCGAAGCTCCTTCTCCTATTATGATACAAATAACAGGTACTTTCAACATAAACATATCACGGATATTACGTGCAATTGCCTCTCCTTGACCACGTTCTTCTGCTTCCAAACCTGGAAAAGCCCCAGGCGTATCAATCAAAGTAATGATAGGTTTTCCGAATTTTTCAGCCATTTTCATTAATCTGAGAGCTTTACGATAGCCTTCGGGATTGGGCATTCCAAAATTTCGTAATTGCCGTTGTTTGGTGTTTCGACCTTTTTGCTGACCCACAAACATAACCGTTTGGTCGCCAATTTTCCCAAAACCTCCCACCATTGCTTTATCATCTCCAACGGTTCTATCACCGTAAAGTTCAATAAATTCATCGCACATTTGCTCGATATAATCAAGGGTATAAGGACGTTCGGGGTGGCGAGAAAGTTGGACTCTTTGCCAACGAGTGAGGTTTATGAAGGTTTCTTTTTTGAGTTCTTCGATACTGGCTTCCAACTGTGAAACCGCCATCGAAACATCAACATTATTGTCGATTGCTAATTTTTTCATCTCCGCCAACTTGGTTTCGAGTGCTGCAATCGGTTTTTCAAAATCTAACAAAGTACGCATGGGCAGTAAATAACGGAACGAATCCGAAGGTTAGTGTGGCTACAAAATTAGTCAATAATGTTTTGTGTGAAGTATTATTTTTGATTTTTTGATTAAAGTACATAAAAACGGTTGATTCAAAGGTTTATGAATCAACCGCTTTGGGTGCAATATTTTAAAATTGATTGTTGATACTTTGCGATTAATTATTTAACGCCTTTCATCAGTGGAATAGCATTTTTTAAAACAGCCCTTACAAAATGAATAAACAAAGGTGCTGGATTAATGACTGTCGATTTATACTCTGGATGAAACTGTACTCCGATAAAATACGGATGATCCTTTAATTCTACAATTTCCACTAAACCCGATTCTGGATTGATACCTGTTGGAGTCATACCACCATTTTTAAATTGTTCCAAATACGCATTATTAAATTCATACCGATGACGATGACGTTCTTGAATATTCAGTTTTCCATAGATAGTATGTGCCAACGAGCCTTTTTCTATTTTACAAGCATACGCTCCCAAACGCATAGTTCCACCTTTGTTGATGACAGTTTTTTGTTCCTCCATCAAATCAATCACAGGATTGGTCGTCTCTGGGTTCATTTCTGACGAATGTGCATCTAATAATCCAAGAACATTACGAGCGTATTCAATCACAGCACATTGCATTCCTAAGCATATTCCAAAAAATGGAATTTTATTGACTCTGGCGTATTTTACGGCGTTTATTTTTCCTTCGATACCTCTTTCTCCAAAACCTGGTGCTACCAAAATACCGTCCAAATCTTCTAATTTTTTTTCATAACCCATATCTGTTAAATGTTCCGAAGAAATCCAAATTACGTTTACTTTGGTTTCGTTTACTGCTCCTGCGTGGATTAAACCTTCTGCGATGGATTTATAAGAATCTTTTAGTTCGACATATTTTCCGACTAAACCGATGGTTACTTGCTCGGTGGGGTTTTTGAGTTTGCCCAAAAAATTCTTCCAGCTTTCCAAGTCAGCATCCTTGTCGTTATAAATATCCAGTTTGTATAAGGCTCTTTGGTCGAGTTTTTCTTTACGCATTAGCAACGGAACATCGTAAATTGTCTCAGCATCCATTGCCTCAATAACATCGTTGGGTGAAACGTTACAAAACAAAGCAATTTTACGCCGCATTTCCATCGGAATAGTATGTTCCGTTCTGCACACAATAATGTCAGGTTGTACGCCCAATTCTGACAAGGCACGCACTGAATGTTGGGTAGGTTTGGTTTTTAATTCACCTGCAGAAGCCAGATACGGAACGAGCGTAAGGTGAATAAAAAGCGTATTTTTTTCACCTAAATCCCACTTCAATTGACGGGCTGCTTCGATAAATGGTAATGATTCTATATCTCCTACACAACCTCCAATTTCAGTGATTACGATGTCATAAAGCCCTGTTTCACCCAGAATTAGGATATTTCTTTTGATTTCGTCAGTGATATGTGGAATTACTTGAACCGTTTTTCCGAGATAATCTCCTCTTCTTTCTCTGGTGATTACATTATTGTAAACTCTGCCCGTAGTGATATTATTTGCCTGAGACGTTGGAACTCCCAAAAAACGCTCGTAATGTCCAAGGTCGAGGTCAGTTTCGGCACCATCGTTGGTTACATAACACTCGCCGTGTTCATAGGGATTTAGTGTCCCAGGATCGATATTAATGTACGGGTCGAATTTTTGAATTGTTACCGATAAACCTCTGGATTGCAATAACTTAGCTAATGAAGAAGCCACAATTCCCTTGCCCAATGATGATGTTACACCGCCTGTAACGAATATGTATTTTGCGATTTTAGGTTGCCCTTTACTTGACATAATATATTTATTTAAAAAAGTCGTAAGTCTTTGAGCGAACGTCGCTCGGTAATAGGTCGTAAGAGGTACAAAAGAAATTGCAAACTACTTTTTGGAAGTAATCTCTGTAATTATTACACAATACGAATGGAACTTTGCTGGAAAGAAACTTAGGAGGAAGATAAATCCGCAACCTGTTGTTACGGGGTACAAAGTTAGAGAAGAATTGTGGAAGTTTGGGCTATATTGAATAAAAAAGGAGAAAAAATAAACGGAAGTATGTCTCTGTTAATTCAAACGCTTTTTTGTACAAAAACAACCCTATCAAGCGTTTTAAACGCTTGATAGGGTTGTGAATTTACCTGATTTTTGACTTTAAATGGTAAGTATATACTTGCTGGTTAATGTGTTCGCAGGGCGTTTGTCGGCTTTTGATAGTTCGTGTATTTTGATAAAAATTTAGTCTAAAAAGTCTTCGGGTAAATGTTCACCAACGCATGATAATGAACGCAGTAGCATAGTAAAGTCAGATTTTCGAGAAAGTAATCTTTTCAGTTGTCCGCTTAATCGTACTTCTTCCACTAAGCTATTTCGTAGTTTAGAACTTTGCCATTTCATGATTGTTTCAATGACTTCCCTCTCTTTTTTATGAATCAAAAACCGCAAATCTTTTGTTTTCTTACTTGAATATTCATCCGTTCCGGTATGTATTTTATCCAATAATTGACAGGTATTGAGAGCTTTAATATTGTTTCCATTCTTTACGTCAAAGAAAGCTACCCCACCCATTTCCAAAGTATAAACAATTTCTTCTTCAACATCATCCTTTGGTTCGCATGGGTCTAAATAGCCTCCTGTTGGCTCAGTTCGAGGTTTTGACATATTGGCATCGTGCGAACATGGGTACAGATTTGTCCATTCATATTTCAATGTGGGAAATTGACCAAAGGCTTTTGACCTAAAATGTTCAATATCCATCGAATAGGAAGTTTGATATTTTTGTTCCGTCAAATAACATTTTGAATAAAAATCACGGTCAAAGGCTTCTAAAACATCTGAGTTTCTGTAAGAGATGTTGCCTTTGGGTTGAGACGTATTTTTTCTTTCTTCTTCACTCAAATTATTGTAAGCAACAACCTCCTCCAAATAGGTTTTGATGTCAGGATTATCCAAGGAATCGGGTCTTTTTCCTCTTGTAAAATTTATCATAATGACGGTTTGATTTGTAGTTATTCAGATATTTTGGCTTCTAATTCAAAACGCATCGTAGGAGAAATATAACGCTCATTTTCCTTCAAAATCGCTTTGAGTTGTTGATCTCTTAAAGGTTTATTATTCTTATTTTCCTTTAAAACAACATTCACTTTTTCAAATAAATCATCCGTAAAATCTGAAAACTCATTATCCAAACCAAAATGAGAAACCATTAATTCTGAGAAACTTTTACCGATGGCATCATCCGAAAGTATTTCTTTTGAAACTAAATCAAAAATTGTAACACTCTTGATACTTGAAATAATTGCGGCTGAGTGTGAAGCTACTATAAACTGCACATTTGGAAAAAGTGTAGTTAAAATCGGCAAAACATTATACTGTAAGGAATAATGAAGATGTGTCTCAGGTTCATCTATTAAAACAATCCCACAAGGATTATAAGTTTTGTTTCCAACTTCATCCCTGATTAGTTCAACTCTCAGAAATAAGTCCATAATGATACTCAAAAGTGCTGAAACGCCATCTGACAAATCGTTAAATGACAATTCTCTTCCATCTCCTAATGTAAATGTGATTTTTAGAGCATCTTTATTAAAATTCAGTTTCAATTGATTATCCTCGAAAATTTTCCTAAAACTTGATTCAAGAGTGAGAAAAAATATATTTATTTGATTTATTTCCTCCTGATTATTGTCTAATTGTGCAAAAGCCTGTGCCACCTTTTTATTGACAAGAAATTGCATAAAATTATTGATAAAATAATTAGATGAATTGGAGTAATTCTGATCTAACTGTTTCGTAAAATCATCTTTTTTTGTTGGAACATCAACATCTTTAACCTTACTATTCCGAAGTGTTGATAAATATGAATAAACAATTATTTTTTTTGAATTCAATAATGTTGGGATTATCTCTGCATTATAAAATGGGGTTATAGTTTGATATTCTTTAAGAGATTTTTCATAAAATGGAACGCTTGGTAAATTAGAATTTTTAAATTTATCATTTTTTAATAAACCACTCAAATTTTTAGCTTCCGATACTAAATTTTTCCCTCCAATGATGGCATTTGAAATATGAAGGTTCAAATTCCTCAAAATCGTACTCTTCCCCGACCCATTTTTCCCCGTCAAAATCAAATGACTGAATGGTTGATGTTTTATCAAATCAATGTTAAAATCTTGATATGTGTAACAATCGTTTACATAAATGGAAGTTATGTACGGAAAATCCTCTGGTAAAATCATAATCTTAGTTTTTACAAAAATAAATCTAATTCTGCTATTTTCTACATCACCTCCCTAAAACTCTCCAAATTCGCCTCCAAAATCATCTGAATATGCTCATCAGTCAAAGCCGTAGAAAGAAACATGGCTTCGTATTGTGAGGGAGCAAGGTAAATTCCACGCTTCAACATGGCTTGGAAATATCTGCCAAATAATGCCGTGTCAGAGGTTTTGGCATCTTCAAAATTGTTTACGGCTTGGTCGGTAAAAAATAACGTAAACATCGAACCCACGTGATTGAGGGTATAATTTAAGCCTAATTTATTCATATTGGCTTTCATGCCGTTGGTCAAATTGTTCCCAATTTCTTCCAAACGAGCATAAACCGAAGGCGTTTCGTTTAAATGATTCAGCATCGCCAAACCTGCCGCCATCGCAATTGGGTTGCCCGAAAGCGTACCCGCCTGATAGACTGGTCCCGCAGGAGAAACACATTCCATAATTTCTTTTTTGCCTCCATACGCACCCACAGGCATACCGCCACCGATGATTTTACCCATCGTGGTCATGTCTGGAATAACGCTACAACGCTCTTGAAAACCACCTTTTGATAAACGAAAACCAGTCATTACTTCATCAAAAATCAAGATGATTCCTTCTTCATCGCAAATTTTACGGAGTCCTTCGAGGAAGCCTTCTACGGGTTTTACTAAGCCCATATTTCCAACTACGGGTTCGAGAATAATACAAGCAATTTGTCCTTTATTGGCATCTACTAAAGTCTGAACTGCCGCTAAATTGTTGTATTGAGCCGTCAAAGTATCATTGGCAACGCCCTTGGTTACGCCTGGACTGTCGGGTTCTCCGAAAGTCATTGCCCCCGAACCTGCGGCAATCAAAAACGAGTCGCCGTGTCCGTGATAATTGCCTTCAAATTTTATCATTTTGTCTCTGCCAGTATAGCCACGAGCCACTCTGAGAGCGGACATTGTTGCTTCTGTTCCCGAATTTACCATGCGGACTTTTTCGACAGAAGGTACAATCGAACAGATTAATTCTGCCATTTCTACTTCTCGGCGAGTAGGAGCCCCAAACGAAAAACCGCTTTGAATCGCATCTGAGACTGCTTTTTCCACCAATTCGTGGGCGTGTCCCAAAATCATAGGTCCCCAAGAATTAATGAGTTCGATGTATGATTTACCGTCTTCATCGTGCAGATATGCCCCTTTGGCTGATTTGATAAAAATAGGATTTCCCCCAACGGCACGGAATGCACGAACTGGTGAATTTACACCGCCTGGGATATAGTTTTTTGCTTTTTGGAAAAGTTGT
>JAYUOX010000010.1:0-6865 GCA_043760595.1 Cytophagales bacterium | reverse complement strand
TTCTTCTAAGATTTGAAGGCGGTCTGGTGAATACGCCCGTAACGACGTGCTTATTGGTGAATCCTCCGAAAGCGTAAAAATCTAATTTTGAACTGATGGGTAAGCCCGCATTCATAAAAAGTCCGTAGGTAGTATTAACGGCAGAACCCAAAACAGCTCTGTCTAAATCAATGCCATTTTTGGCAACTAAGGCAGCATCAGCAACAGGGTCTTTTACGTAGAAACCTGCGGCAGCTTTGTAAGTACCTGAGCGGTCATAACCATCGGTATGATTATAGGTAATGGTCGTGTTGATAAATCCCTTTTTACCTAACTTCAAACCAAAATTTGCGGCTAAATTATAGGTTTTACCGTCCGTAGTGAGCTTAGGGGCAATTTTTCCCGTAATATCCAAATTAGGGCTTGAATATCCCGTACCCGTATAAACCGAAACTGCACCGCCCGAAGAAGCATCGTTCAGTTCCATATTGATAACGCCTCCGATGGCATCTGAACCGTATTGAGCGGCGGCTCCGTCACGCAAAACCTCAATTCTTTTGAGTGATAATGAAGGCACAACGTTTATATCCGTACCCACTTGTCCTTTTCCAACACCATCATTAATACTCAAAAAAGAAACTTTATGACGACGTTTATTATTCACCAAAACCAAAACTTGGTCGGGTCCTAAACCTCTCAAAGTGGCAGGGTCAACGAAGGGAGCGGAGTCATTGATACCGAATTTGACGGCATTAAAAGAAGGAGCGGTATAGTGAATAGATTGACCCAAATCTACTTGTCCAGAAGACTGAATATCCTTGGCAGAAATTACATCAACCGCCACTGGACGATCCACATCACTGCGAGATTTGCCAAAACGAGAACCTACCACAACAACTTCATTCAACTGAGCATTATCTTCAACCATCGAAACTGTAATCGAATTTGATTCTCCAATTACTAATTCGGAACTTTTGAAACCGATGAAAGAAAACACCAAGGTTTCGCCTTTGTCAGCATTGATTTTAAACTCACCGTCTGCATTGGTAGAAGTACCTCTTTTAGTACCCTTCACCGAAATACTTACGCCTGGCAAAGCCTGCCCTTTGGAATCGTTTACTTTTCCATTGACAGGTTCTGCAACTGGCGAATTTGGTAGTGTAGAGATTGAAGTATTCCCCACTTTTTCATTTGTACTCAATATAATCTGGTTGCCAAAAGCCTTGTAATTAATAGACAGTGGACTAAAAAGACGTGATAACACCTCCGATAATTTTTGATTTTGAGCCGTCAAACTAATTTTTCTCTCGGCGTTTATCATGCTTGGACTGTAAATAAATTTTACCTCAGCAACTTTCTCAATCTGATTCAAAGCCAATTGAACCTCTGTGTTCTTCAAAGACAGAGAAATAGTTTTATCTAAGTAGTTTTGACTTTTACCCTCATAGGCAACAGCGTTACTCATAAAAAGGGCTGCCCAGAGGCATTGTACCAACGAAAATCTCATGATTTTAATTAAAATCGCTTGAATAGTGGATTGTTTTTTCATACTTTTACTACTGATTTTGTTAAAATGAATACGACAAAATTGAATCCTTTGAATGATTTACCAAGACCGTCAAAGGGTATTTTCTGACCGTTGATGCTCTAACATCTTCGGTCTTTTTTATTTAAAACTATCCTCAAAAACAACCTTTCCCCGATACGCTAATGTCAGTACCTTTGATTTGGTAAGTGGCATTGAGGGTCTGGCACAAAACTTCTAACTGCGTATAAATGGGCATGGTGTTCAAATCGCCCGAGAAAGTGCAATTACCAATACTTTCATTTTCCAAGAAAATATCAATTCCGTAGGCTTCTTTGAATTTCTGTAATACTTCCGTCAAGGGTGCATTCTTGAAATCAAAGTCTATTTTGTCTTTTACAGTTGTCAAAACTTCTGGTTTTTCAACTAAACCCGTTACAAAATGATTTCCTTCGTCAAAGTAAATTACTTTCTGATTTGGGGTCAGGATAACGCCATTTTCCTTCGGATTATCCGCCCCTTTTTCATACACAGATACTCTCCCCGTTTTTACTTCCACCTGAATTTTTGAATTCGTTTCAGCCCTGATAAAAAAACTCGTTCCCAAAACCTTCGTGATGGTTTCACCAGTAAAGACTAAAAAAGGTCTTGTGGTATTTCTCTTAATATCAAAAAAAGCGTTACCCACAAGCGTTACTTCTCGTTTTTCTTTGCTAAAATGAGAAGGGTAAATTAGTTTTGATTTTGGATAAAGATTTATCACACTACCATCTTCTAATTTCAAAGCAATGATATTTTCCGTAGCATTCTCCTGAGAAATAATACCCGCTGATTCACTTGAAATCAGATTATTCTGACGATTGGAATAGTCTAAATACAAGCCAATTCCCAGCAATAGGGTAATACTGGCAGCGATACCGTATCTGAAAATAGATTTCTTCCAAATCGCAACGGGCTTAGTTTCTGACAAATCGGCTTCCTGATGTATTTCGTGCCACATTCTATTTTTAACGGTATTCCATTCAGGGTCGTTTTTTGGTATGGTCGAATCATTACCTGTCAGTTCAAACCATTGTTCTACCATCTTTTTTTCGGTAGCACTGCATTCGCCTGCCAAATATTTATCCAATAAAAACTCAAATGACTGTTTGCTCATAGATTTATTGATTTATAAATTGAAAGTCGTAAATGACGATAGCATCCCTAAAAGAAAATAAATATTATTTGAAAAGTACAATGAAATTGAGGAAAAAGAGGAAATATTCTTGAAATAATCGTGAATATCAGAAAGTGGAATAATGATGTCAATCCTAAAATTTTAGTGTGTATTCAAGATTTGACAACTTTTAAAAAGTTGTCAAATCTAAAAAATAGCATGATAAAAACTATGAGAAGATAACCCAAAACAAGTTCACCAAGAGATAATCTTTCAAGTAAACTCTCAGAAATTTAAGGGCTTGTGTGATATGATATTCTACGGATTTTTCGGATAAATCCAGTGAGAGGGCAATTTCTTTATGCGATTTTTCTTCAAAGCGACTCAACCTAAAACCGCTTGTGTTTTTTCGGGTAATTGATGAATTCCTTTCTCAATGGCTATCTGGATGGTCTCGGCGGTTAGAAAATCTTCGGTTTCTGTCCTTGCCTCATTTCCAGAGGGTACAACCACGCTTCGTTGGGCAATTACTTGGCGTAAGTGACTGATTAATTGATATTTAAGGGAGGTAAATAAATAACTTTCAAGATGAATAATTGTGAGTGTTTTACGACGTTCCCAAAGCCTTACAAATAATTCTTGGACAATTTCTTCGGCGATTTCTTGGGAGTTTGTTTTGAAGGTTGCCAGAGAAAATAATCGTTTCCAATAACGCTCATAGATTTCACGAAAAGCTACCTCATCATCATTAGCAATGAGCGTAATTAGCGTTTCATCAGAAATATTGGAGTAGTTCATGCAATAATATTACAATAAAATCTTGGAATAATAAAATGAGTTTCACCTCTACGTATAGGCAATCCACAAAATTAAAAGTGTCGTATAATCACGCAAAGCATCCCTCAGAATCTTCAAGGCTTTGGTCATTTGGTTTTCTACGGTTTTTTCAGAAATATCCATTTTTTCAGAAATTTCACGCTGAGATAGTCCTGACCTTTTCAGTACAAAAACCTCTCTACAACGTTCTGGGAGTAGATTTAGAGCATTTTGGTAGGCTTCATTCAATTCATCAAAAGCAACTACTTGTTCCGTAAAATTGTCATCGTCTGCTTCTGGATTTAGGCTATTGGAATATTTTTCAAAGAGATTATTCTTCTTGTATTGGGCAATAACAAGGTATTTTACCGAAGAAAAAAGGTAGGCTTCAAGTGTAGAAGTAATAGATAAAACGGTGCGGCGTTCCCATAACGAAATGAACAATTCTTGGACAACCTCCTCGGTTAATTCCCGATTTTGTAAACGCTTATAAACCGCCCCATAGAGTTTTGAGAAATACTTTTCATACAAAAAATCAAAAGCCCGAACATCACTTTTGGCAAGATGTTCGAGAATTTGTTGGTCGGTATCAAAAGTTGGGTTAAGCATTTTTTTACAAAATAAGTACAATTTTTTAGGAATAAGTTTATATTATTGCTTAGCTACTAAAAAATAGCATAAAACTTGTTCCACCATTTGAGAATCCCTAATTTTGTATTGTCAAAAAAATCACAATAATATTTAATTGCCCGCCCCATAATTAAAGCCATTATTTGTTTGATTATCAACGTGTTATGTCTTCTTCCGTCCTTCCTTGCCGAATAAATCCTTGTGTATCTTAAATAAATGTGCAATTTTTGTATTTAATTTTTTGTTAGAAAATTAGAGCAGATTGCTCAATTGAATAAGCAAAATAATATTACAAAAAATACGAAAAATACGAATGGCAGAGCATACCAAGTGCCTAATTATAGGCTCAGGACCAGCAGGTTACACCGCAGCAATCTACGCCTCACGGGCAGGATTAACCCCAATCATGTATCAAGGACCACAACCAGGAGGTCAATTGACGATAACAAATGATGTAGAGAATTTTCCTGGTTATCCAGACGGAATTCAAGGTCCAGAAATGATGCAAGACCTTGAAAAACAGGCTCGTAGGTTCGGAACGGATGTACGTTATGGAATGGCTACGAAGGTAGATTTTTCATCAAGTCCAAAGAAAATTTTTATTGATGACACACACGAAATCCACGCCGAAGCCGTTATTATTTCTACGGGTGCATCGGCAAAATGGCTGGGCTTACCTTCGGAAGAAAAATATAATGGTCGTGGGGTTTCGGCTTGTGCAGTTTGTGATGGTTTCTTTTTTAAAAATCAAGAAGTAGCCATTGTGGGTGGTGGGGACACTGCCGCCGAGGAAGCAACCTACTTGGCAAATTTATGTTCGAAAGTACACATGATTGTGCGTCGAGACGAATTGCGGGCTTCGCAAATTATGCAAAAACGGGTAACTTCAAATCCTAAAATTCAAATGCACTGGAATTCTCAGACGGAAGAAATTTTGGGAGATGATAACGGCGTAACGGGTGTGAGAATAAAAAACCACGTAAGCAACATTGAAACGGTTTTACCAATAAGTGGTTTCTTCGTTGCCATTGGTCATAAACCTAATACGGATATTTTTAAGGGATTTTTAGACATGGACGAAGCTGGTTATATCATTACTGAAAAAGGAACGAGTTTTACTAATATCAAGGGTATTTTTGCCTCTGGCGATGCCCAAGACCATATTTACCGTCAGGCTGTTACCGCCGCAGGTACGGGTTGTATGGCTGCTTTGGATGCGGAAAGATGGCTGACGGAACAGGAGGATTAGTTTTAGAGAATAGAGTTTAGATTTTAGAGTATATATTCAGGATTTTAGAAGGAAATTTATCTAAACTCTGTTCTCTATCATCTATTATCTGATATACTTATGAAAAAAATTACAAACATATTAATTTTCTCGCTTTACGTAGGCACATTTACAGTCTCGGCACAGGAATCTGGGAGTTTTAAAAAGAACCCTAAGATTAATGCCAAGAACAACACGGGTCTGTACAAAGAGAAAGAGAAAAAAGAAGAGGTATTCGATGAAATGCCGAAATTGAAATTCAACAATGATTATAAAGTTGAAGAAGTCAAAGAAGCACCCTCAGCCGTAACGGCTTCTAACAGATACGAACCTTCAAAAGCTCTGAATGCTTCGGTGAGCAGTTTTGATACGACTTCGGTGGATGAAAGAGAACCTTTGATTATCGAAATTGATGATGAAACTAAATTTGAAGGAAGCGATGATTTTGTGTCTGTCGCAACGTATTATTCTGTTTGGGATGCCACCAATATCGACCCCTACGGAATTGATGCCAAAGAATTTGACGATGTAGTCGATGTTGAATTATACAACAAAGACCAAGGGCGTTTTTGGTCAGTACCCAATAATTCTCCCAAGTTAACCTCAAATTTTGGACCCCGTTGGGGACGACTACACGCAGGCGTAGATGTTGATTTAGAAACTGGCGACCCCGTGTATGCTGTTTTTGACGGAATCGTGAGAGTGTCAGGATATAACAATAGTGGCTATGGTAAGTTTATGGTAGTGCGTCATTATAACGGACTCGAAACACTGTATGGACATCTTTCCCAGCAAAATTTTGAATCAGGTACGTATGTGAAAGCGGGAGACCAAATAGGTTTGGGAGGAAGTACAGGAAGAAGTACAGGTTCACACTTGCACTTTGAGACTCGTTACGAAGGAAATCCATTTAATCCGACCTACGTTTTCAATTTTTCAGGAGCAGGTTCTGAACCAGTTGGTGATCATGTTTTGATTTCAGCCAGAGTCTTTGATACTTACGGCTTGGCACTCGGTAACGAATACGGAGATGCGGGAAACAAAGTAATGACTCGCAGAACTGCCTGGACGACAGCACATTACGGCGATACTCTTTACTCAATTGCGAATCGTGCAGGAATATCAGTAGAAAAATTAGCGAGAATGAACGGCATGAGAATATCAGCAGGTTTGAGAGCTGGCAGACGTTTGAGGATTCAATGATAGAATGATGAACGGGGTGCGTAACCTAAGTGAATGTACTTCCTTATTCTATCATTCACTCATTGTATCATTGATTGTCATGGCAAAAAACGTATCAAAAAATAAGAATAGAAGTTCCGCAACTTACCGTCCGAGTAAGGGAATATTCGCTTTTTTCGATCGTGTTTTTAACATGGATAAAATTTTGGGAGGTAAATTTCCAGCTTCCCAATTGCGATACGTGATTTGGATTTCGGGTTTAATTGTCATTTATATTATTTCCTCATTAAATGCTGAAAGTCTTATTCAC
>JAYUOX010000009.1:0-6871 GCA_043760595.1 Cytophagales bacterium | reverse complement strand
AATATACAATTCAAGTTTTTTGTAAATCATTTATTTTCAATTAATTACAATTTTATTGAAAATGGTTATTTTTATTACCCATCAAAAATACCTAAAATCCATGATAATTTACCACAAAATTAGACTCTAATCAAAGAACTTTGTAATATGAATTAAATCCAGTTCTGGGAACTGATAAACAATAATAAAACAATGGCAAATTATTTCAACACATTACCACTTAGAGAAAAACTCAATCAATTAGGAGTTTGTGAATTCATGGATATTAGTGCTTTCGGGGACGGAGTTCAAGCATTAATCGGTAAGAAAATTGTAATCGTGGGCTGTGGAGCTCAGGGCTTAAATCAAGGCTTAAACCTGCGTGATTCTGGTTTGGATGTTTCTTACGCTCTTCGTCAAGAAGCCATTGATGGCAAACGTCAATCTTGGAAAAGTGCTTCTGAAAACAATTTCAACATCGGTACTTACGAGCAATTAATTCCTTCGGCTGATTTGGTCATTAACCTTACACCCGACAAACAACATACTGCGGTGGTTTCGGCGGTTATGCCTTTAATGAAGCATGGAGCTACACTTTCGTATTCTCACGGATTTAATATCGTGGAAGAAGGAATGCAAATTCGTAAAGATATTACCGTAATTATGGTGGCTCCAAAATGCCCTGGAACGGAAGTTCGGGCGGAATATGTGCGTGGTTTTGGCGTGCCAACGTTGATTGCCGTTCACCCAGAAAATGACCCCGAAGGAAAAGGTTGGGCGTATGCAAAAGCGTATTGTGCAGGAACGGGCGGACATCGTGCGGGCGTGTTGAAATCGTCGTTTGTGGCGGAAGTAAAATCTGATTTAATGGGCGAGCAAACTATTCTTTGCGGTTTATTGCAAACGGGTTCAATCCTTTGTTACGACAAAATGATTGAGAAAGGAATTGAGGCTGGATATGCTTCTAAATTCATCCAATACGGTTGGGAAACCATTACTGAAGCGTTGAAACAAGGTGGTATTTCGGGTATGATGGACAGATTATCAAATCCTGCGAAAATCAAGGCTTTTGAAATTTCGGAAGAATTAAAAAACATCATGCGACCCTTATTCCAAAAGCACCAAGATGACATTATGAGCGGGTTTTTCTCTCAAACGATGATGGAGGATTGGGCAAATGATGATAAAAACCTCTTGACTTGGAGAGCCGTAACGGGTGAAACTGCCTTCGAGAAAACACCAGCGGGAGCCGTTAAAATTACTGAACAAGAGTATTTTGACAACGGTCTTTTGATGGTAGCGATGGTACGTGCGGGTGTGGAATTGGCTTACGAAACAATGGTCGAGGCGGGTATCATCGAAGAGTCGGCTTATTATGAATCATTGCACGAAACGCCACTTATTGCCAACACGATTGCTCGTAGGAAATTATACGAAATGAACTCGGTAATTTCTGATACGGCTGAATACGGATGTTATTTATTCGATCACGCTTGCAAGCCTCTTTTGGCAGATTTTATGTCGAAAGTTGAAACGGATATTATCGGTAAAAACTTCAACGAAGGCAAAGATAACGGTGTGGATAACAGAGCGTTGAATGCGGTGAACAAGGCTTTACGTAATCACTCAATTGAGGTTGTGGGAGATAGATTACGGGCAGCGATGGGAGCGATGCAAGCGATTGCTACGGTAGCGTAAGTAATTGATAATTAGACTTTTAAGAACGATTTTACTTTGGTAAGGTCGTTTTTTTTGTGTATTTTAATGGAATTATAGACTTTAAGTCGCAAGACCCCTTACAAGAGTTCAAAACCCTTGTAAGGGGTAGTTTAGGACATGAAAATGGCTCTGCGATTTAATCTTTATAATTCCGATTTTTAATAATCATAGTGATGCCATTCTCCTCAAACTATCAGCAAATCCTAACGACTATTTACGCTTAACTTTTTGATGTAATTCTGAGGCTTCCCCAACAGTAGTCGAATATTCTTTTGTGTTTATCTCCCCGAGACACTTGCTTATCGAAAAAATGTTTTGCGGTTTATTCTATCAATTAATTTAGAATAAAATTATTGTAGATGGAATTCACGACGAACATAGAAATGAAGCGAGGAGACAAGATATTTTTATCATCCTTTGCTCTTATAGAAAATTGCTCTGACCTGAGACTCCAACAGGTAGAGTCTGCCTTGCATATTATTGAACATAAACGCTATGAATCTTTTAGAACTGATGTCAGAAAAGTGAGTTTTTTGTTGGGGAGATATTGTGCAAAAAAAGCGATTGCTTCTTTATATAACATTCAGTCGCTCAATCAGATATATATTGACTCTGGGATTTTTAATCAGCCTGTCATTAAATTACCCAATATACCCAATATGCGAGTGAGTATCTCTCACGATGGGGTATCGGCGGTAGCACTTGCTTTTCCCGAAGAACACCCCATGGGAATTGACATCGAGAGCATTGATGGAGATAAAATATTAGAGGTTTCTGCACATTTTACCTTGCACGAAAAAACATTGTATCAAGGACTGAATCATTCAAAAACCGAGATTGATACTATTTTGTGGACTGCCAAAGAGAGCCTTTCCAAAGCCTTGAAAACGGGTTTGACAACGGGGCTTGAAATTATGGAATTGGGGACGCTCGAAATGGTAAATCAGCGATATTTTAGGGGGACTTTTACCCATTTTTTCCAATATCAAACTATTTCTGTGATACATGGAGACAAGGTGATAACGCTATTATTACCAAGGAAAAGTATTGTCGAATTAGATAAAAATAGCAACTTATTTAACTAATAAGTTGCTATTGGTAATTAGCTTTCAGCTTTAAAATCAATGAGTTATCGAATTAAAAGTATCGATTATAAAATATCAATTACGGTTCTACTATTATTTATACGGGAAACCTGTTTCGTAGTTTACGGAAGCCTTCGGTAAAACCGAAGGCTTCCGTAATTCCGTATAAATTGTAGTAGAACATCAATTACTCAATATCATGTTTAAGAAAAAAATAGATTTACAAAATGTTCAATTAGTGATGAATGCTCTGGAGCATCTCACTAATGATTTTGAGGTTTTAGAAAATGGAGAGGTCTTTGGCGGAAAATCTCAATGGGATGCCCTAAGAGAATTTGTAAACAATGAAGACGGCTATATTCCATCAAAAAGGCGAACCCTAAACTGAGCTGTCTGAAAGCTAATTTTCTTGGTCGAAAAAATGATTGCCTTTGTCGAAAACGCTTAAAAGTTCGATTTATTTCAGCAAAATTTGACTCAACAAAACGATAAAACTATGAAAAATACTTTAAGCAATTTTTGGAGTAATTTATCTTCAAAGGCTACCAACAACAGAGCCTTAACGTCTGATTTTGAATTTATTTCGGATGACTTTTCCCATCAAGTTCGGGGTGGAGATAAGGATTATACGCCCATGTATGAATCAGAAACAAATTCAAGAACAAGGTTTTCTCGACCATCAATCCTTTTAGAATCTTAAAAACAAGAAATTATGTCTAAGAAATTTTTTAGTATTTCTAAGTCAAATAAACGGCTGAGGGATAAAACAATTGAACATCTGGAACATGAAGGACTGATTGATTCGGAGGAAGTATTGGGAGGTAAGCAAGACGGAGGAGAACATGAGCAGGTGGGTTGGATTAAGATTGAAAAATCCAAACAAGCAAATCTTAATTTCCAAGACCCTACTGATGTTTCCCCGTGGCAACTTCGATGAATATCAAAGGAGTAGTGTTGAAAGTTGCAAGTCGCTGCAATCTAAATTGCGAGTATTGTTATATGTACAATTTGGGAGATGAGACCTACAAACTTCAACCCAAATTTATGAGTGATGAAGTGGTCAATCATTTATTTCTTCGTATTCAGAATTATATTTCCAAGAACAACATCAACGACTTTCAATTCATTTTTCATGGTGGCGAACCGCTTTTAATCAAGCCTGTATTTTATCAAGAATTTATAAAAAAGGCTAACCAGCGATTTTTAAAGCACATTTCCCTTGATTATATTATCCAAACAAACGGAGTTTTGTTAAGTCCTGAATGGTGCAAGGTTTTAGGTGATTTAAGGGTGAAAATCGGAATTAGTATTGATGGTATGACCCAACAAGCGAATCGTTTTAGGGTAAATCATCAGGGGAAAAGTTCTTTGGAAGAAACATTAATTGGGATTAAAAATGCTCAACAATCAAGCCACTTAAAATACTTGCCAAGTATTTTGACAGTTATCAATTTAGAGCTAAAGCCAGAGGATTTGTACCAACAATACAAAGAAAAAGGCATCCGAAACATCAATGTCCTTTTGCCCGATGGTACTTATGATAACTTACCTTCCGGGCATAATCTCGACACAACCGTTTATGGTGATTGGCTGATTAATCTTTTTGATAATTGGTTTTATGATACAGATAAGAGCAAACCTCAAATAGGTATTTTTAATCAATTGATAAATTTAATATTGGGAGGAGGTGGAGTCTTTGATAGTTGGGGTGGTGGAAACAATGTTTATCTAATCATCGAAACCAACGGGGACATTGAACCACAAGATAGTTTGAAATCGTGTGGAGATGGATTTACTAAAACGCATTTGAATGTACAACAAAATGAATTGGAAGACATTTTTGAACATCCGCTCTTTAAAATGTGCCTTGATGGGCAACAAAAATTAAGTAGAAAATGTCAAAACTGTGATATAGTTGATGTTTGTAATGGAGGATTTATTACTCATAGATTTAGCAAGCTGTTAGGATTCGATAACCCATCCATTTACTGTAAGGATTTAGAAAAATTGATAAGACATATCAGTAAAAGTATTGAACTTGAACTGCCAAACCTATAAAATAAAACGGAACTGTGTACTTATTAATACAGATTTATTTTAAGATAAAATTAGCCCTACCAAGCGTTTTGAACGCTTGGTAGGGTTGAGAATCCAATTAATTTTGACTTTGTATTAATAAGTACATACTTCCAAAACAAAATGAATAGCAAGTTCAAATTTTTCAGACAACTTGATTTTATGGATTGCGGACCTACCAGTTTAAAAATGGTCGCCGCTTTTTATGGAAAAGACTATTCTATTGATTTTCTCAGAGCCAACGCCTACATCCAACGCTCGGGCGTGAGTCTGAACGGTATCAGTGAAGCTGCCGAAAAAATAGGATTCAAAACCCTCAAAGCAAAATTGACCTTGGAGCAGTTAATTTCACAAGCTCCTCTACCAGCGATTTTACACTGGAATCAAGAACATTTTGTGGTTATTTATGACATCAAAAAAAGTTTTTGGTCGTTTTTGCCTTGGATGAAAGAGGGAGAAGAAAAATTTATCATTGCTGACCCAGGACATGACTTGGTCGTTGTCAATCAAGCTACCTTTCTGAAATGCTGGGCGAGTGATGCAAACAAGAAGGGAATCGCCCTTTTACTTGAACCTACCCCCGAATTTTATCAAAAACAAGATGTTACTCCCTATCAAAAAACGGGATTTAGTTTCCTATTTTCATACCTTACTCCCTATAAAAAATACCTTACTCAAATATTCGTAGGAATGATTTTTGGGAGTATTTTGAGCATGATTTTCCCCTTTCTGACCCAAAGTTTGGTGGATTTTGGCATTCATCGCCATAATGTAAGTTTCATTCACCTTATCTTGTTATCCCAGCTATTGTTATTCATTGGAGGTTTAGCCGTAGATATGATTCGCAACTGGATTCTCCTGCACATTAGTACTCGTGTGAGCGTAACAATTATTTCTAATTTTTTGGTAAAATTGATGCAATTACCCATCAGTTTTTTTGAAACAAAAAACGTTGGGGACATCACTCAACGCATCCAAGACCATCATCGTATCGAAACCTTTTTGACGGGAACAACCCTCCATACTTTCTTCTCAATCATCAATCTCATTGTTTTTTCAGTAATCTTAGGCATTTATAGCACCACTTTATTGGGTATATTCTTTATCGGAAGTGCCTTGTCAATTCTCTGGATAATAGTTTTCTTGAAACAAAGGAAACATTTAGACTATAACCGTTTTCAGCAAATGCGTGAAAATCAGGATAGTATTTTTGAGTTGATTATGGGTATGCAAGAAATAAAATTGAATAATTGCGAAAAAGCCCGTCGTTGGGATTGGGAACGCATCCAAGCTAAATTATTCAAAATCAATATCAAAGGTTTAGCCTTGGAACAATATCAGGATGTAGGGGTAACGTTTTTTACCCAGCTCAAAAACATCCTGATTTCGTATGTAGCTGCTAATCAGGTAATTGATAATAAAATCTCACTCGGAGTTATGTTGAGTATCTCGTACATCATCGGGCAGATGAATGGTCCTCTTAGTCAATTGATGGTATTTGTGAGGAGTATTCAAGATGCTAAAATCAGTCTTGAACGCCTCGGTGAAATTCATAATAAACCCAACGAAGAATTAGACGAAGAGCATTCATTCGGAAAATTGAATGAAATAATCAATGCAAATAGCTTATTATCAAATAGTTACGTCAATGATGAAGTCCCGACAGTTGCTATGTTTAACAATAAAAATAATAAGGGGATTTATTTACAAAATACTTCATTCCGTTACGGAGGACCTTCTTCGCCAATGACTTTGAATGGACTCAATTTACTAATTCCCGAAGGCAAAGTAACTGCCATCGTGGGTACGAGTGGGAGTGGCAAAACAACTTTATTAAAATTATTGCTAAAATTTTATGCTTTGACCGATGGATATATTTTTGTCAATGGTTCAAATCTGATGGATATGTCTGCTAAAAAATGGCGAAGTGAATGTGGGGTAGTCCTGCAAGATGGTTATATTTTTTCAGATACCATCGCCCGAAATATTGCTATTGATGGACAAAAAATTGA
>JAYUOX010000008.1:0-2452 GCA_043760595.1 Cytophagales bacterium | reverse complement strand
CCTTCAACTGTTTTTAAATTAATAATTGGGCGTAAATGAATCTCACCCGAACCAGCGTGGGCGTAGTGGACACAATAGAGATTATTTGCCGTTAAAATATCGTTAAAATCACGAATAAAATCAGGTAAGTCATTGACATCCACGGCGGTATCTTCAATCACGGCAACGGCTTTTTCATCGCCTGGCAGATTGGAAAGTAGTCCCAAACCCGCTTTACGCAAATCCCAAACCCTTTTTGTATCAGCACCGTAAACCACAGGAAAGTGATAACCCAAATTAGCCGCTCGCATTTCGACCTCCATTGCTACTGCTTTTTGTTCGATTTCCTCACGAGAATCACCCCGTAATTCAACCACCAAAATCGCCCCAGGGTCACCCTGTACGAAAAAGCGGTTTTGACTGTGTTCTTTATTGGCTTTGGTACATTCCAAAATATAATGATCCATCAACTCCGAAGCAGATGGTTTATATTTCAAAGCAATCAGATTTGCCCTCAAAGATTGATCAACCGTATTAAAATGCCCGCACACCAAGCCAATTTCAGTAGGAGGGAGGTCGTCCACGTGAAGTTTTATTTCTGTCAAAAAACAGAGTGTCCCTTCCGATCCTGCAATTAATTCACACAAATTAAAAGGCTTTCCGCCTGATGTGTAAGGTTCACAATTCAAAAGCATATCCAAAGCGTAACCCGTATTTCGTCTTTCTATGGAAGGTTTTGGAAATTCTTTTTTTATTTCAGATTGATTAAAAGAATCGACTAAAATTTTATTGGTTTCTCGGTATATTTTTTCTGATAAAGTGGCAGTTCCGTTTTTGCGTTCAGCCGTTGCTAACAGATTATTATATTCACTATTGTTAGAGCTTTTTATCTCAACCTCACTACCATCCGCCAATATTGCCTTCACTTCCATCAAATGCTCACGAGTAGAACCATAAACCACTGAATTTGAACCACATGAATTATTTCCCACCATTCCCCCAATCATCGCACGATTGGCGGTTGAAGTCTCAGGACCAAAAAAGAGACCGTGTTTTTTCAATTCCATGTTCAACACATCACGCACCACCCCAGGCTGAACTCGTACCCAATGTTCTGCCTTATTTATTTCCAAAATTTTCGTAAAATTCTTAGAAACATCTACTACTATTCCATTTCCCACAACTTGCCCCGCCAAAGACGTACCCGCCGTTCTCGGTATAATTGACGAACCATTCTCACGAGCAAAATTGATGAGTTTCTTAATATCAGTAATGTTTTTGGGAATCGCTACTGCAGTAGGCATTTCACGATACGCAGACGCATCCGTAGCGTAAAGTGTACGCATGACAGTATCAAAATGTAGTTCTCCTTCTAACTCGGTTGCAAATTCTGTAAGTAGCTGATTATTAATCATTTTTTGTATTTTACGAAGAAAGATAGACTTTTTCTAAGTTAAGTTTTCGGAATGTAAATTTACCAATAAATTCAATTTGATGTTGCTTTAAATATTTTTTAAGGCTATTTATATTAGAAAAGTGCAATTTTTTAACATGATGTTACAGACTATTGTTTTAACGTTATTTAACAAAAAGCCCAAATCTAACAAGTTTGCAAACTTTTGCAAACACTGTTCTAATGTGTGCTAAAACTTGCAGAATCAAATTAAGTACAATTTACCAATTGGAGAAAGACATACCCAAATAAAATTTTTCCTAAAAAAAGTTGAATAATAAAAATATTCTCACCTATTTTGTATGATATTTTTAAAGCAATTTCATATTTAGTCTTGTGAAAGTGCCAAATTGCCTAACCCATAACAATTCTCCACATTAGGCAGACTGTTGGTATTTTTACTTAATTCCCTCCTTGAAGTAAGGATAAATATGCAAGTGTTAAAGTTTTTTCATTAACCATTTTCCAATCTTAACAAAACCTTATGAATAATCATTTTTACAGATGGTTCAGTCGTTCAGTACGACAAGGTGAAGCATTAAAGTCTCTTATAAAGACTACTTTGATGGCTGTCACTATGCTTGTGTCTATGAGTACGTTTGCTCAGGACAGAACAGTTACTGGTAAAGTAACAGACGATGGGGGTTCAGGTTTACCTGGCGTAACCGTAGCGGTGAAGGGTACTAATAAAGGTGCACAAACTGATGTAAACGGTGCCTATAAAATCGCTGTACCAGCAAATGCAACGTTAGCGTTTTCTTTTGTAGGTTTCGCAAAGCAAGAAATTGCTGTTGGGAATCGTTCAACGCTTGACGTTAAATTAGTATCAGAAGACAAATCTCTTGATGAGGTTGTTGTTGTTGGTTACGGTACTCAGCAAAAAAGAGATATCACAGGTTCGGTTTCTGCTTTGAAAGCGGCTGATTTCAACCCTGGTGTTAGTGCTTCTGCTGACCAATTGATGCAAGGTCGTGCTTCGGGTGTAAATATTGTTCAAAACAATGGTTCTCCTGGTGCTAA
>JAYUOX010000007.1:0-21024 GCA_043760595.1 Cytophagales bacterium | reverse complement strand
AAGCAAAAAACGTTTGGCAAATGAGCTGATCACAACGGAGGAAAGTTTTGTAAAATCGTTATCGAAAGATGATGTTTTGGCTTTGTTGGCGTAGGTTTTTGTCCACAATTATTCACTTTTATTAAACCTATCCGTGTATTTATGTGGTCAAAAAAGGTAGATAAATACAAATATAAAAACCTATACTTGTATTTATGTAATACAAAAACATAGATAAATACAAGTATAGAAAATGATACGTGTATTTATGTAGTAAAAAAAGGTAGATAAATACAAGTATAACTGAAATTTAACCATCAAAAAATAGCCTAATTAAGACCGAATTCCTCTCCGATTAAACATTAATCAAAACTATAAATTGCAACTTTTAGGCTAAAACCTGCATCTTTACTATATTTGAAAGAATATAAACACCACACTACCTACTAAACTATTAAAAATGCTCCTAAAAAATGCCAAAATATTAGCCGTTGATGATGACCAAGATGTGTTGGTGGCGGTGAAAATGCTTCTTCGTCCAGAGGTGAAAGAAATCATTACTGAGAAAAATCCTGAGAAAATTTTATCGCTTTTAGCCCAAAATCAATTTGATTTGATTCTGTTGGATATGAATTATAAAAGCTCCTTAAACACGGGAAATGAAGGTATTTTTTGGCTTCGTAAAATTAGGGAAATCAACAAAACTGTTGCCGTGATTATGATTACGGCGTATGGTGATATTGATTTGGCGGTGCGGTCGGTGAAGGAAGGGGCGAATGATTTTGTGTTGAAACCTTGGCGGAATGAAAGGTTGTTGGAAACGCTCGAAAACTGTTATCAACAAACCATTGCGGGGAATAAACAAAGCCCGAAAAAGACTTCTTCAAAAGCTGAAACGTCCTTGCTTGGTTCTTCCGAAGCGATGCAAGATGTGTTGTATAAAATTGAAAAAATTGCTCCAACCGATGCCAATATTTTGATTTTGGGAGAGAATGGAACGGGTAAAACCGAAGTTGCCAAATTGATTCATCAAAAGTCATTACGCCATCAAAAACCCTTTGTACACGCTGATTTAGGCTCTTTGACCGAAAGTTTATTTGAATCTGAACTTTTTGGGCATAAGAAAGGGGCGTTTACAGATGCTCGTGAAGACCGTGCGGGTCGCTTTGAATCTGCCAATGAAGGAACGCTATTTTTGGATGAAATTGGGAATATTTCACTGCCTCAACAAGCCAAATTATTAACCGTTTTACAAAATCGAGAAGTAACTCGATTAGGCACAAATGCTCCTATTTCGATTGACATTCGCCTCATCTCGGCAACCAATGCTGCCATCAAAGAAATGGCTTCACAAAATCAGTATCGCAAAGACTTAATTTATCGGTTAAATACCATCGAAATAACGCTTCCACCCTTACGTATGCGAGGAAATGATGTGGTACTTTTGGCGGAATATTTTATGAAAAATTATGGAGAAAAATACCATAAAAACTTAGTAGAAATTGACGAAAAAGCTCAACAAAAACTACGTCAATATACTTTCCCTGGCAATATTCGTGAACTTCAACACAGCATCGAAAGAGCGGTGATTATGGCTGATAATCAGGTAATTACGTCAAGGGATTTGGACTTAAATTCATCCATAGAAACACCCGTAACGATGCAACAAGAAAGTTCAAATTTACGGATTGATGAAATAGAAAAATCCACGATTCTGAAAGCCATTGAACGCCACGATGGCAACATCACAAAAGCCGCCCGAGAGTTAGGATTGACTCGGACGGCTTTGTACAGACGTTTGGGAAAGTATGATATTTGAGAACATTCTCTTTTACCCCAAATTATCAATTTCAAAAGGCAGAACTTTTATCCGCTTGCCCGTCAATCTAAAAATCGCATTTGTCAAAGCGGGTGCAATGGGTGGAAGTCCAGCCTCCCCAACGCCACCTGGGTTTTCTAAACTTTCTATCACGTGAACTTCAATCGGGTAGTTAGCTTCTGACATTCTTAGCATTTGATAATCATGGAAATTATTTTGCTGAACCTTTCCGTCCACGAAGGTAATGCCATTTTTGATTGCCGTCGAAATGCCCATAACCACGTTTCCTTGCGTTTGAGCCTTCACGTTATCTGGATTTATGGTTAATCCGCAATCGACCACTGATACAACTTTCTCAATTTTTACACCATTTCCAAGTTTTGAAACCGTTACGGCTTGGGCAATGAATGTTCCATATAATTGAGCCATCGAAATACCGATTGTCTGTCCTGATTTCACGTTTTTGTAGTCAGTTTTTATCGCTAATTCTTCCAAAACCTTCAACATTCGAGGTTCTTTTTCTAACATTTTTACTCGAAATTCCATCGGGTCAATGCCTGCCAAATTTGCCATTTCATCAATAAAACTCTCTTGCGGGAATACATTATGACAAGCCGAAGGGGCTCTCCACCAGTGAATCGGCACGGGAGCTTCGGCTAAAATAGAGGAGTTTCTACGGTTCGGAATATTGTATGGACTACCTTTAAAACCCACCGATTCGATGTTCACAAAATCGGGTTTGGTCTTGAAATCCATCTTGGCGGCTTGTCGTAAAATAGCATCACCCACTTGCTTGTGATTTAGACCTGAAAGTATATTATTTTCATCTAAAGTTCCTTGCATGGTACTGAGCATCGCTGGGCGGAAAGGTCCTTGTTTAATGTCGTCTTCACGAGTCCAAATCAACTTCACGGGTTGGTTCACTTGCTTGGCAATGTGGACGGCTTCCATAACAAAATCAATGTTTGATTTTCGTCCAAAAGCCCCTCCCAAGAACATGGCGTTCACTTTTACGTTTTCAGGCTTGAATTTAAAATACTCCGAAACTTGTTTAATTACGCCATCAATCGACTGAACCGAAGCCCAAATTTCGACCTTCTCACCCTGCACCCACACGGTAGCATTTACGGGTTCGATGGGCGAGTGTGCCATGTGCGGAGTCTCATAAACCGACTCCAATTTTTTAGTGGATTCTGTATATGTTTTAGCAAAATCCCCCTTGGAGTTATCGGCATGAATTAAGCCATCTTCCTTGCCTAATGCTCTAAGTTTTTCAAAATAGGTATCGGTAGAAAGTTTCTCTACGCCCTCCTCATTCCAACTGATTTTCAGGGCTTTACGACCTTTCAGAGCTGCCCAATAATTATCCGCCACCACCGCCACTGCCTCTGGAATAGCGTGAGACAATTTGCGTTCGGTTTTCAAAACGTACTTTACGCCCTTCACTTTCATTGCCTCCGTGCCGTCAAAACTACCCACTTTTCCGTAAATGGCAGGGGGCATTTCTATGGTAGCGTACAACATATTAGGTAAAACGGCATCAATCCCAAAAGCGGCTTTTCCGTTGGTTTTTGAAGGCACTTCTGGGCGGGGCAATGATTTTCCTAATAATTTAAAATCCTTCGGGTCTTTGAGCGTTGGATTCTTTGGAACTTCCAATTTTGAGGCTTCGCCAATCAATTCTGCATAGCTCAAAGACTTATTAGAAGGCTTGTGATAGACTTTCGCTTCTTTGGCAAAGCACTCATTTTCAGGCACTTGCCATTTTGTAGATGCCGCTTTAATGAGCATTTCTTTTGCCGCTGCCCCCGCCTGACGCATGGGCTTCCAACGGGAACGGATGGAGTTTGAACCACCAATTCCTTGCTGTCCAAACTTAGCCGACCCATCAGTTATTCGGATTTCGATTTGTTCCATCGAAACCTCCAATTCCTCCGCCAAAAGCATGGGGATAGCTTGCCAAGTGCCTTGACCAACGTCGGGTTTAGCGTTATAGATGATAATTTTGCCTAAATCATCAATCACAATGTATGGACTCAATTCAAGACCCAAGGCAGCGTTGGAAATATCCGATAGTTTACGGATTTCACTTTTCGCACCTCCCCAAGAAGGCAATGAAAAACCGATTGCCAATAATGAACTGGCTTTAATGAAATCTCTGCGGGTGGGGTTGGTTTTCATGTGTTTTGTTGATTTGATTTTTATCTATTTGTTGATTTGAGTTCACCTAAAAAACTTTCTGTATGTCTCTCTAATGATTTCGTGAACTTATTTTCCACCAGATAATCTCCTGTATTGAACATTAAAAATAATGATTCAAGGTGTAAATTTCCCCTGTTTATGTATTTAAAATTCGTTGGTATAAATGGTATAACTTCTATTTTAATAGGCATATTTTTTTGAAAGCCTTTTGAAGTATTATTCGCTCCTCCAATGTGTAATTTATAATTGTTAAAAGATAGGCTGGAGTCATATAAACAAACTGACCCTTTCAATTCATTTGTATTTCCAAGCGTACAATCTTCAAATGAATTTAGTATATCATTGTCTTGTATGTTAAACCGTACATACGAATTATTTTGAGTTAAGTCAATAGTTAATGAAAGTTCTTGATAGCCCTTTAATTTCTTGTACTCATTAAGTGCTATTAATCGTTTACCATCTAAACGAAAAGTTGCTCTAAGCCTTACGTTGTCAAAATTAATTAAATTCTTCATTGAATTGACATCGTTATTAATACGGTCAGTTGCTTCAAGTGATACTTTTTTGAGATTGTCTAAGGCTAAATTTGTTGCTTTGGCTTTATTTCTCAATTCTCCAATTAATATATCACCCTCATTGTCTATTCTTTCTGAAAGTAAAGTCTTTTGTTTTTCAATTGCCGAAAGAGTATTGACTCCTGTATATTGTACATTCTGATTTAGAGTAAAAAGACTATCTTTTAATTCCTTAATTTTAGCATTCTGTAAATTCTTTTCATTTGTATTAGTATCATCTTCTTGATTCATCTTAAATGTACCCCAACCCAATGAAATAAGCAATGCTATAATCAATCCTATACGTGTTCGCTTATAAATGATTGTTCTTTTGTCGTTAAATAAATAATCTAAACAAGCCGCTAAGAGTGCAATTACTTGTGAAATAACAAAAAGTACAATCATATTGAATTTTGGTTTTTAGATAGATTAAAAAGAAAAAGCCCGCCTGTCATTCTCGTAAGAACCCATTTAGTGGTTTCGTAAAGTTTATTCTTGGGTTAAAATCAAAGATTTCTAAGCTATCAAATAGATTCTTTCGGGAACGCCCAGTTAGAATGACAAGGGCGGCTTTTTTGTCTGAATTTGGATTCGTGGGATTAATGGATTTTTTGAATTTGATTTCAACGAATAATCCTATTAATCCGTCAATCCCACGAATCCAAATTCAGACAAATTTTTGAAAATTACTAATTTATTCGTAAATTTGTACTACCTAATCGTTTTGGACGTACTGACAAGGAAGGTTTCGTACCTCATAGATCGTAGGTTTTAAAGCCGTCAAGCCAACTTGTCGGCTTTTACTTTATACATCGTTTGAAGAACTAAGCGATTCAGTTTCTTCTTTTTCAAACTTGTAATGGTTCTTACCTCTTTTACCACATAAATTTTATCCTCAATTTTTCTGATAAATTGTATCGTAGGCTTCTGCGAATTATTTGTTTTTCCCGAAGCGTGTATTTCATCGGGATATAAAAATACTTGTAGCATTGTTACGAAATCTTCTTTCATAACCGCTACTTGCCCTCTTTTATTTTCAGAAATAGGTCTTCCATGATGTTCCAGAGCATGAAGAATACCATAGTTATCAATACAAACCCAATGCCCTGCGACATTAATATCAGTCTCCCTCAAAATCCGCTGGGCAAGGTCATCAGGCACAATAAATAAGTCCAATTTACGATGGAATGGTTCTATTGAATTAACACACTCATCGTACAATCCATAAATTTTATTTTTTAGTGATTCGTCTATTTCCATTTTTTATTTAGAAATCTATTCCTTTACTGTTGCAAAATTATTCACTCCCCTAATATCAAATCCTTCAATTTTCTCAAAATAAACACAATCTGCAACAAATCCTTTTTATCAGTTGCATCATATTGCCGGCTGATGGCGTATTTTTTGCCTGTCAGAATCGCAAAATGCCAGTTATGTCCAATCAAATAACCACCGTAGAGGGTCTTATTATCTTTGTTCAATTCTTGGGCAATCAACATTGCTGTCAGCATTTGAGCTTCTGGGTCTTTCTTTTCACCACGTTTCTTCTTAAATCGGGCGGCGTTCCGCTCTTGCAAGAAAAAATATGGTGCATCGGGCGTATTGAAAGGCAGTGGCGTTGCTACCAAACAATCACTCACCACCGACAATTGATAGCCTTTCACCAAAGCGGTCAATGGGCGTTCATAAAAAACCTTTATTTTATTGCGAACTGTAATATTGGCAATTCTGAAAATCATGCCCACAAACTGTATCTTCAATTCTTCTTCGTTCCAATATCCGCCGTCTTCTTCTACTTCTTCAAATAATTGGTCTAAAAGTAGTGTCTGTATACTGTCTAATTCGTAAGTACCTGATAACCAGTTTTTTAATTCAATATTTTTTCGGTCTATTACCAAGTCAAAAGTCTTCATCATCAGACTTAAATCAAAACCTATTTTTAAGGGAGTTTCCATTTGATGTTTATTTTATTGATTTCTCTTCTACAAAAATAACCTAAAATCCTTCAAAATACTACTAATAACTCGCTCAGAAATCCCCAATTTATCGGCATTTTGTTTCCATAATTCTATCCCATTTTGCATATTTTCGATGATACCTTTGGGATTTTTGATGGTGTATTTATCGGCAATTTGTAAAATATCTGTCAATTCAATATCCATTCGTTTGTTGTTGATGGACAAGGCTCTGGATATTCGTTTATAATTCAAAAATGGATTGAGCGAGTAGGTAATATCATACGCTGGCGACAATGCCCATTGGTCATTTGTGGGGTCGTAAATAAATGAATGATTTTTGAGATGGTCGTCCGTATTACAGAACACAAGATTAAAAATCATTCTGGTAAATAATTCGTCTATGTCTTTGGGTAAAAGTTTTAGAAAGGTAGCCAATTCAAACAGATTTTCATAATTGGAGACATCAGGATTTTTAAAATCCCAACCCGTCATGCCCGAAGCCGTGAGAATATGTTGTTTTTGACCATTTTGTCTATCAAATCTCAAGGTCGCAAAATGTTTATCATCAATCAATTTTGAAGGCATCATCCTGATTCCCAAGGCGATAGCGGTCAAATAATAACAATATTCTATTTTTTCACGATTAAAATTCCCTTCGTCTTCCAAATTAAGTTTTACCAAATAATGGTCATATTCATCCGAAAATTCTAAATCGCCAGGGATTATTTTACCCGTTTTTTGATGTTCAGAAATCAATATTTTGGGTCTTGCTCCACCTGCCGAAGTACCAATTTTAAAGATATTGAGCAAAGCCAAACTGTCTAAATGCAGTTCAGAAGTATCTTTTTTATTAGCTAAAACTTCTTTTAAAACTTGACTTATTTCTTCAATATCAATACCTGTTCCTTTAGCAACTTTCTTGCTTGGTTTATATTCCAAAGCCCCCATTCCACGATTAGAAACATACGCCAATTGTTCCAAAACCGAGATTTTTTTGAAATCTTTTTTAGAAGACTCTAACCAAGTTTTGAAAATGATATTCCCAAACACATCAGGCAAAGAATCCGCAATCATAGGAGGCAAACCTCTGAAAATTTCCCCTTCAAATTGACTAAAAACCTGCACTGATTCAATCCTTTTGAAGATTAAGGGAAATAAATTCTGATAAAGCCCTGATTTCAGAAAGGTTGGATTATACTGAAAAAACGACTTTTTACCGTTTTCATCGTAGCCAATTTTACCAATATCAAGCCCGAAACAGGTTAAATCTATGATGTTATTTTTCGCCATTTCAATACAAAGATTTATAACTATTATTCTTGATTTCTTCCTGAACAAAATCATTGAATTTCTCCAAAGCATCAAAATGTCGAAAAACTTTCAAGAGCGTATCAATGGTAATATTCTTCCCAGCCTCTAAATTCTGAATCGTGATTCTTGACATATTCAGTAACTCAGCCAATTGGTCTTGTGAAAGATTTTGTTTTTTTCTAACCATCTTCATCCAATGCCCAAGGTCGGTTTTTACGTCTTTTATTTTTAGTGTTTCAAAAAGCATAATTTTGATTATTATATTATGCAAATATATTGGAAATATGATAAAATGCAAATTAAAATAGGCTTTTAATTATATGAAAAATGTTTGTAAAATGATATTAGGAACGCTGTGTCTTGTTTTAATGATACATAATTTTGATTTTTAACGTAAGACTGCTAAATTTATGCACTCAATTAACCACTAATTCACATACGACCACGTATGACTGAAAGTTTATTTTTTGCCTCCGTAATTGATATTGCGGTATTTTTGATATGTGCGTACTTGCTGTTTCGTCATGCCAAACTTTCTATTTATCATCCTGCCGCTACCTACTTATTTTTTCACGCTTTTGCCTTCACTTCTCGCTTGATTTTCTTGAATTTAGAGGCAACTTTATTCTTGGGAACACTCACCGATTATTTTACCGAAATCGAAAACCATGAAATTGTTAAGGCGGCACTTTTAGCTGACTTGGGCTTCGTGTGTATGACCATTGCATGGGTACGAGAAGCCCGTCGAGAACCCGAAGTAAATACTGCTAATTCCACTATTCTATTAGATGAAAATATCCTAAAAGTTGTCCTTTTTATTACCATTCCGATTGGAATTTGGGCAATTTTTGCTCAACTCTATATTCCCGGGATAGGAAAACCTCAGAATAACTTTGGCGTTTGGGCGGAATCTTCATACATTACGAATCCCCAAAACTGGCTTATACTGAGTTGTTTAGTGTTAATTTTTAAGTACGGATTCAAAACTCCGATTTTGATAATTCTTGTCATTGGTCTTATTATTTTAGCCTTTCAAGGAGAACTTCGCTATCGTATCGTAACACCCTGTATTTTTCTGGTATTTTTGTATTTGTTTCGTCAAAAAGAACGTTGGCTTTCCCTACGATTTACAGTATTTCTTCTAATCGGTTTCTTGTTTTTTCTACCCTTAAAATACTTTGGGAAACTGATACAACAAGGAGAATCCTTTGAGGATTTGATTGAATTTGCCTCTGAATATCGGGAAGGACTGAGTATCGGAGCAAATGCCGATTTTTCTTTTCTGGATATGTACGCCTCAACGCTGACTTTGATTGACCAACACGGCAAATATTATTACGGTTCAACTTACCTTAACCTCCTGATAAATCCTATTCCACGACCATTGTGGGCAGAAAAACCCTCCATGATGCAATGGATGACGGATATTTCGACCCCCACCCGTAACTTGAAACAATTAGGGGCAACTGCCACGATTTATGGTGAATCTTACGTTAATTTTGGCTATCTGGGTATTATTATTATTCCTTTTTTATTTGCTAAATATTCGGCTCGTTGGTATTTCAAAAGTCTCAATGCTCATCCTCAATCAGCCAATTTGTATCTGTATTTATATTTTTCGACCATCACTGTTTTAGTCTATAGGGACGGACTTAATGCTATTTTTATGTTCTTGACGACTTACAATATGCCTGGTTTTTTTGTGTATATTTTTAGTATTTTTAAAAAGATAAAAATCTGAAAATCGATGCCTTACATATCTGGATGAACATTCCGAGTTTCCATCAAAACGATTTATTTAACGAACTAAATCATCGTTTTGAGAAATTCGAGGTCGTCTATGCACACACGCACAATACGCAACGAGTAACACAAGGCTGGCAATTGAACAATGAGACAAATTACCTTTCAAAAACCATTGGAAAAGAGCTAAAACTTTGGCAATTAGCCAGTTACATTTTCAAAAATAGAAAATCAACGCATATCGTCAATGGTATTTGGGCGGAGAAGTCTTTTTTCTTTGTCATAATCTTATTGAACTTATTTGGTGCAGATTTTCTGATTTATTCCGAAGCCCCTTCTCCTATCAAAAATCGAAGTTCTTTCCAGCATTTTTATCTTAATTTTTTGATAAAACCTATCGCTAAACTATTGGTTATCAGAGCAAAAGGGTTTTTAGCGGTTTCTGTTTTTGCCGAAAATTATTTCAAATTGTTAGGGGGAAAATCAGATAAAATCTATCGCTTCGGGTATTTCAGAAATGCTTTTTTAACACGGACATCCTTATTACCATCCACTACGGACAAGGCTGTCCGTATTACAAATTTCATTTTTGTAGGGCAATTGATAGAAAGAAAAGGGATTTTGACTTTATTGGAAGCTATCAAAATACTTTCTGAGCAAACACAATCTTTTCATCTCAGCATTATTGGAACAGGTGAATTAGTACATTTTTTGAAAGATTTTATTGAAAAAAAGCAGCTTCAAAATCTGATAACTTTACAAGGAGTCGTAAGTTCGGAAGATGTGCCAAATTATATTTCAAAGGCTGATTTATTGGTACTTTCCTCTCTCTTTGATGGGTGGGGAATGGTCGTAAATGAAGCCTTGCAATGTCGTGTTCCTGTTTTAGTTTCTGACCAGTGTGGAGCGAAGGAATTAATTAAAAATACTCATAATGGACTGATTTTCAGGGCAAAAGATGTTGAGTCATTAACAGAACAGTTGCTGTTTTTTCTGAATTTAACGACTGAAGAGAGAACATTCATGCTAAAAAATACAGAAAAGATTAGCTCAAAAATTTCGATTGAAGAAGTAAGTAATTATTTAGAAAATTGCCTCAATCATATTTATAACCCAACCACTATTAAACCCAAAGCCCCTTGGCTCAATGAATCAGCGTAAGATTATACTTATTGGCGTACTCCCCTTGCCCGTGAATGGACAAACCCTTGCTTTTCAATCACTTACGAGTGAATTGAAGGTTAAGACCTTGACACTTTCAGGCGTAAAAGATGAGAATTTCAAAATAAAAGTTACGAAAATATGTATCTTTTTTAGACTTCTAATTCAACTCATCAGGATTATTTCATTCAAAAAGTATGTGGTTTATCTTACCCCTTCGCAGTCAAAAAAGGGTTTTATGAGAGATTTTCCAATCGTTTTTATCTCAAAATTATTCGGTTGTAAAGTTATCGGGCATATTCACGGGGGGAATTACGATGGATTTTATCATAAGCAAAATGCCCTGTTCCAAACGTTGATTCGTAAAATGTTGATTAAGATGGATGCTGTGATTGTCTTGTCTGAAAATATGAAAAAGATGTTGGATTTTACCCCCGAAATTCAAGCAAAAATCAAGGTTATTAACAATGGATTACCGTTCAATTTTGAAGGTAACTTATTGAACAACAAATATTTACCTCTAAATAATCAAGAACCCATCAAAATTTTATTTTTCTCTAATTTGATAGAATCTAAGGGATATTTGGATGTTTTGGAAGCGACTGAAATGTTGGTAAATCGTTATGGGTACAACGTTCAGATGGATTTTTGTGGAGAATTTGTACATTACAACGATGCCCGAAGATTTCATAAAATGATTGATGCAAAAAGCTATTTCTTTGATTTTATCCAAAAGAATAAACTACAAAATCACGTCAATTATCATGGAGTGGTTACTGGCGAGAAGAAAAAGCAATTATTGGAAGAGGCTCACTTTTTCATACTCCCAACCAATTACATCAACGAAGGGCAACCCATCTCAATAATTGAAGCAATGGCATATCGTTGTGTGGTAATCGCAACAAATTATAGAGGCATTTCCGAAATGATAACCTCCAATGAATCAGGCATTTACGTTGATTTTGGAAGTCCAGAAAGTATCACTTCGGAAATTCAAAAACTCATAAAAAATCCCTCCGAATTTCAGAGAATTTCAGAGGGAGGACATCAAGTTTTTCAAGAAACATTTACGAAAGAAAAGCATTTGAAGGCTCTGATTGATGAAATAATAAGCCACATTTAAGCCCTCTTCACAAAGCCAGGTTTCTTTTTGTGATACGTTTTTTTCTTATGAAAATTCCCTGAACTTACTCGCTTTTCGGGTTGATACGTGGGAGCATCTCCCAAGCCCGCAGGAAGGGAAAGTTTAGGGATTTCTTTCTCTATTAATTCTTCAATTGCCGCAAATTTCTGTTGGTCCTTGTCATTAATGAACGTAATTGCAGTACCTGTGGTTTCAGCTCTGGCAGTTCTGCCGATGCGGTGAACGTAGTCTTCTGGGTCGTGGGGGGTGTTGAAATTTACGACTAAACTGATACCTTCTACGTCAATTCCACGAGAAAGAATATCCGTCCCAATCAAGATTTGCAATGATTTTGCCTTAAATTCTCGCATGATTTCTTCACGCTCTTTTTGCTCCAAATCTGAGTGGAATGCCTTGGTTTTTAAGCCAATACGCCGTAATTCTACATCTAATTTCTTGACATTTTCTTTGGTAGAAGCAAAGATAATGACACTACCAAAATTTCCTTCTTTCAGAATATGCAACAATAATTTTATCTTCTGAGTATCATACACTACGTAAGCCTGTTGCAGGATTCCTTCCGATGGTTTGGAGATAGAAATGTTCAGTTGTTCAGGATTTACGAGAATGCTATGAGCCAATTTTCTAATCTTGGGAGGCATCGTTGCCGAGAACAAAAGCGTCTGGCGTTTGGCGGGAATATATTTGATAATTTTGAGAATATCGTCAAAAAAACCCATGTCCAACATCCTATCGGCTTCGTCCAAAATGAGGTGTTGGAGTTGAGAAAAATCAATCGCCCCCATCTGCAAAATCGCAATCAAACGTCCTGGCGTGGCAATAATAATATCTGCTCCTTCTTCTAATGCTTTCTTTTGCTGATTCCATGCGTTTCCGTCGCCTCCACCATAAATCGAAATGGAACTTACGCCCGTAAAATACCCTAAACCTTCCACTTGATTATCAATTTGGGTAGCCAATTCACGGGTGGGCGAAATGATGAGGGTATTTAATCGCCTTTTTTCATCGGGTAAACTGATGATTTTATTGATGATGGGCAAAAGAAAGGCTGCCGTTTTGCCAGTTCCCGTCTGGGCACAGGCTATCAAATCTCTATTGGTTTGAATTAGCGGAATAGCTTGTGCTTGTATTGGCGTAGGTTTACTGTAACCCATTGAGTATAAGCCTTCTAATAATTTTTCGTCAAATGTAAAATCCTGAAATGTCAAGTTGTGGTTGTTTTAAAATGTTGAGTAAGGAATGAAAATTAACAGTTATCAGTTAACAATTATCATTAGAGTGCAGTCTAAACTGTAACTGTTAATTGTTTATTGGTAACTGTTCACTGAATTATTACGCCTTCTTTTTTCAAATATTGCGGAACGTTAAAAGTTATTCCGTTGGTGATTTCTACGTCTTTTTGCCAATCAATCATCAACCAGTCTTTATGAGGTTCTGCCACGATGATTTTTTGGGTTTTAGTCAAAATCCAGATTACTTTTTGGGTTCCAAATTTTAGTAAATTATCTGTTTTCCGTTGAATATAATCAAAATCCAAAAAAGCACTATTATCAATTTCCACATCCACTTCAATATCAATCATTGGTGGAATGTTTAGGTAATGGGTATCTATCAAATCGGGCGTAAGTGTCTGTTTATCAAATACTGAAACATCTCCCGAAAGATTATTTCCTTTATTGATATGTAAACCACCTTCTCCCGTAAAAACATAAAATAAGTTCTCATCAAGATTTCTATCAAGCAAACGGAATAAATATCAAACTATAAAAATCTGTAAACCACTGACACCCATGATGTCTTCTACTGTTTTCTCTTTTCTCAAAACAGCTTTATATCCTTTGTAAAATACAGGCATATTGTCCAAGATTTCCTTGACCAAATTTGAAGGTACTTTTGGTATTTTTCGCTGTGATGAATACGTCATTTTGATTATATTTCAAACAAATTTAGCGATTTAAAGGCAGTTTTCCAAAAGGGAAAAAAGGAGGAAGGGAGAATGGAGGAAAGGAGGAAGGAATACTAAAAATCCCTTTTCCCTTCTTCCTTTCTCCCTTCCTCCTTTTTTCCTTAATTTCCTAAAACTTCGGACACTTCAACTCACCTTTACGTGGGCGAGCGTGTTTGGCTGGTTCAATCCAATCGGCGAAGGTATATGACAATGATATTTCGTGAGCCCCACCCGTTGAACCTAATCTCGAAATGGTGGCATCATAACTATACCCAATCGAAAAATTATCTTGACGATAACCTACCAAAAACACCGCAGCGTCGTGGCTAATAATGCTCACGTTGTCTTTTGTATAAGATTTCAAAGGAATTCCTCTGTACCAAGCCCCTAAAACAATGGGCGAATAAGTCAAATAAGCACCAATGTCTAACTGGTCGGATGCTCCTTGACGTTTGTAGTGAACTACGGGCGTGATACTTTTTTCACGCTCGATGGCATCTCCCAAATTATTTCCAATCATATAATCTGCCAATGGAATCCTGTAGCCTGCTTGTACGCCTATTTTGATAGGTAAACGAGCGTCTTTATCATTAAATGATTGCGTTGGCTGATTCAAGTGATGAGCCGATACGCCTACCCAAAATTGATCTGAATAAACGATAGTACCCGTTGAAAAATCCCAATATTTTAATTGTGGAGCTAAATTATTGCCTCCCTGTAAAATCTGGTCAGTCGAGACTCTTGGATATGAACCCGTAGAGAGATAAGTATTAATCTGGTCTCCAAAAGTATAATCCGCAAAATTAATCCCACGGGTTACATACGAGCCTTGTACGCCTAATTTTGCTGTCAATCCATCACTGATTTTTAGATGGTACGAATAAATTGCTCCGATGTCAGTAGTGGTCAAGTTGGTAAACTGACGATCAGAGGTCATCAAAATTCCAACACCACTTTTAATCTTATCAAAGTACATATCGGCTGATATTGAGGACGTTACAAAATTGGCACTCAAAGCGGGCCACTGATTGCGGTGATTGAAATTCACCCGTGGAGCCATAGCCGAACCTGCAAAAGCTGGATTCAGATAGAGTGGAGCAGCATAAAACTGAGAATATTGGGGGTCTTGGGCTTGAGCAAAAGTCCAAGATAACACACATAACATTAGTAAAAATCCTCTTTTTAACATGGTATTAGGAGCGTTTTTAGTATATTCTTTTGCCATATTTTAACAATAGAAACACACAAACGGTTTAATTTTTGACGTAAACTACTTAGAAATGTATTTATTCACCTTAAAATGATAAAATTTTAATGCTTTTTGAAAATTTTTACGCTTAAATTACGTTAAAATAAAGCATTTACACAAATTGTGAAATTGAATATGTTTGAAAATAGAGCAAATTTAGTGCCACGAAAATTAGACAATACAATCTTTTAATTCAGCGTATTGTCTTTCCTCTAAGTAAACGAACAAATGATAAGATTTAGTAGCATACAACAATATTTTTTGGTTTTCTCTACGCTAATACTTTCGTGGGGGTTGTCAAATCATGTTTATGCTCAAACGCCAAAACCTCCTGCCTTCAGAGTTTCCAAAACTTGTTTATCAGAATGCTCTGACTCTACCTCAGCAACCATTTTCAGAGATACCATCACTACTTCAAAAGCTACGACATGGACTTGGGATTTTGGTGATATTGGTAGTGGAGTAAAAAATACTTCTAAATTAAAAACCACTGCCCATTTGTATTCAACGCCTGGGATAAAGACCGTTACGCTTACTCGCACAGTCGGAGGAATCGCTGAACCGCCTATTATTCAGACGGTTATGATAAATGAGCCTCCTACGCAATTTTTCTTGGGAAATTCTCCTTCACAACAAGATACAACCATTTGTAAGGGTGATTTCTTAACCCTTGACCCCTACAAAGGTGGAGCAAATCCAGCCTATAAATACATCTGGTATCCCAAGGGCGATACTACCCAAACCTTACGGGCAGACACTACCAGTTGTTATTCTGTTCAGGTAACGGACACTACCACAGGTTGTTCGGCTCAAAATAAACTTGACGTAAAACTCTGTGTTCCTCCTCCACCAAAACCACCCGAAAATTATTGGTATTTTGGAAATAATGCAGGTATTAAATTTACGAGGGGAAACGCCACGGCTGATGATAAAGGTAAAATAAATACCAAAGAAGGAGTATCGTCTATTACGGATAAAAATGGAAATCTGTTGTTTTACACAGATGGAAAGACGATTTATTTCAAAGACGGAAAAGAAATGGCTTCGCTCACCAAAGATTCGTTGGGGGGAAGTTCGGTCTCTACGCAATCCGCCGTGATTGTGCCTCAACCCAGTTGTCAGGGATGTCAGTCATTGTATTACGTTTTTACCACTACGGAAATTAATGGTAAAAAACAATTGAGTTATAGCGTAGTGGATATTCGTCAAAATAAAGGGCAAGGCAAGGTGATTGAGAAAAATGTGGTTTTGGACGATGAGCAATCTACGGAACAAGTTATCTCACATTTTGTCAAAAAAGATTCTACCTATTGGGTCATCTCGCACGACTACGGAACGGACAGCATACGCCTGCGTAAGGTTACGAAGAGCGGGGTTACCATTTCAACAGTCGTAAAAATAGGCTCACGAATTGATAGTACATTTAAAGGAGAAGGCTATTTGAAAATCTCAAAGGATGGAACAAGAATGGCGATTGCTATTCCTGGGGGGGCAAGAAATTTAGTAGAAGTCTATGATTTTGCGGATTCTACGGGAGCAATTACCAATAAAAAAGTCATTGATTTGGGTCCTGCCCCACCAACGGTTTATGGCGTAGAGTTTTCGCCCGATAATAAAACGCTCTTTGCGACCATGAAAGCTGATACTGTCAAGAAAAAGGATTCGTACTCATCATTATTGCGTTTTGACCTAACCAGTGGTGATACTGCCATTATCAGAAAATCAAAATTTACGCTTGATTCTTCCAAAAAAGAATATTACGGGGCTGTTCAGTTGGGACCCGATGGTCGAATTTACGTAGCCGTGCAGGGAAGTACATTTTTAGGCGTTATCAAATTACCCAATGATACGGTTTCAACTAAAAGCCTAAATAAAGATTATTATGAACGTAATGGACTGAACCTCAATGGTAAAACCAGTCAGTTGGGTTTGCCAACGACCTATTCTATTACCAGTGAAAACAATGAAGGCGTAGGAATTTCCGCAGGAGACACTTGTTTGGGTTCGCCAACCAGTTTTCAGACTAATCATTTGTGTGGTGAAAAGCTAAAAAATACCAAAACAGATTGGCGTTTTTATAAAGGCGAAGTTCCCCAAGATGGAAATCCCGTTGGAACTCCCATTGCAACAGTCAGAGGAGGCGACGGAGATAATGGTTTGCAAACAAGTTATACTTTTACAGAGCCTGGGAAATATTACGTAGTCGTGAATATGGGTAATCGCTGTAAACCCGATACGATGTTGCCTCCACAACCTTTTGAAGTAAAACCTCTGCCCAAACCAGACTTGGGACCAGACCTTGCCTTGTGTGCAAATAGCGTTGTCCTTGATTCCAAAAATACCTTGGATAGTAGCAATTATTTTTGGTTTCAAAACAGAAAATTTCTTCCAAAAGATAGCCTAAGAACGCTAACTGCCAAACAATCAGGTAATTATGCTGTATTAGTAGAAAGTAGAGGTTGTATAGGAATAGACTCCATAAAAGTAACCCTCGCCCAAGCAAAAGCCTTGAACCTGGGTCCTGATACGCTCATTTGTGCGGGTTCACCCATTGTGTTAGATGCCTCCAATGCAGCGGGTACAGGCTCAACGTATCTGTGGAGTACGGGAGCAACAACGGCTAAAATCACCGTTGGGGTGGCTGGAAATTATACCGTTACCGTAACAACGCCCATTGGCACTACTTCTTGTAAAACGTCTGATGCTATCAATGTACGAGTACGCCCAAAACCCGTTTTTTCAGTAACGAAAATACCGCCAACGGCTTGTAAAACAGCCAATGGAGAGATTAAAATAAATGGATTGTCTCCTGCCTACACTTTTACATGGACACAAAATGGGATAATACTTCCAACAAATGGCATAGGTGATGGACTCATTGGATTAACCACTGGCACGTATAAAGTTACCATCAGAAGTGCTGCTACGTGTGATACCACGATTTCGATTGTACTTAATTCTACGGCAACACCCAATGCCAACATCACCCCTACGCCCGTACCCGTTACGTGTGTGAGTGATGGCAGTATCAGGATTGTAGTTGCGAATAATAGTGCTTTCAAACCAACGAGTTTTATTTTACGTCAAAAATCAGATGATGCTACTGTAAAACAAGGAGTTATGTCTTCAATTTTTGTCAGAACTGGCGAATATTCCATCAGAGGGTTATTGGAAGGAACATATTATCTCGAATTCAAAAATGTGGATGGATGTCAGTTTATTTCTAATGACATAACCTTGACAAAAATTCCTCGAAAGGATATTTCACTCCTCCCTGCTCCTACGGGTAAGTGTGAGGGCGAAAAAATTACGCTCAGTCCATTGAATTATACCGATGGTAGTATTAAATGGAATACAGGGGCAACAACTTTGAATATTGATGTCGTGAAAAATGGCACATATACCGTTACGATAACTTCAACAGATGGAAAATGTATCAGTTCGGCTAATACGCCTGTCCGTTTCAATCCTTCTCCAAAAGTAAGCATCACAGCCCCAGGGAGATTGTGTTTGACCGCTACGCCAACAACGGCTCAATTGGCGGTTAATCAAACTGGTGGGGTTTGGCAAGGTTCTAACGTCAATTCAGCAGGTCTATTGTCAGTATCAGCCATTGGGATTTATGCTGTCAAATATGAAATTACTCAAAACGGTTGTAAGGGAAATGATAACAAAGAAATTACCGTTTTGGATGCTCCAGTATTTAACCTTGGTCCAGACAAAAGTGTATGTCGTGGTGGTTCAGATTTTATTGGAATTACACCCGAAACGGGTATCACCTACCGTTGGAATACAGGAGAAACGCTGTCTAAGATTTCTCCCGAAAGGTCTGGAAAATACATTCTGACAGCTTCAAAAGGGATTTGTCGTACAGTTGATAATGTTACAGTAACTATTTTACCATCACCTTTTGTTTCGTTGAGAGATGAAATCCCATTGTGTGTCCCTTCCACTTTACCTGCCCGTTTGGATGCTGGTGCAGGACTTGGATTAAGCTATCTGTGGACTCCTGGGGGACAAACAACTCGACAGATTTCTGTTAATAGTATTGGTATTTATTCTGTAAAAGTTACTAACTCCGTAGGCTGCCCAACAACTGCCCAAACCAAAGTCATTGACCGATGCGACCCCAGTATTTTAGTACCAGATATTTTTACGCCCAATGGAGATAATTTGAATGACAATTTTCAGGTATTCCCATTTTATATCAAGGAATATGATTTGAAGATTTTTAATCGTTGGGGAGAATTGATTTTTACTTCCAAAAACCCAGAAGACCGTTGGGACGGAAAATATAAAGGGACATTAGTAAAACCTGATTCTTTTGCGTGGGTTATTACTTACTTACCAGAGTTTTTTCCCGAGGAAGGGTTTAAACGAAAAGAAGGGGCAGTTACAGTAGCTTGGTAAATCAAAAAAGCATATGAAAAAAATCCTTCTCAGCTTCGTAATCGTAGCGGTTTCGATGCTATCGTCTAAATTAGTTTTGGCAAATAATCCCTTGTTAATCAATGGAAAACCGTTGGTTTATGAATACTTTTCGATTGGTTCAAAAGGTATTTTAACCATGATTGTAGAGGATTCAAAATCTAATGAATCTAAGACCATTCCATTCAAAGTTTACCTAAGAAGAGATAAGAAAATCGTGCATTTGGGAGGTTATACTGCCGATGGTCAATTGTCAGAAATTGAAATCTCTCAGGTTTTGAAATTTGCCAATTTGGGAGATGAATTAGTTATAGAACCTGTGGATAAAAAATATTATACCTCCATGAGAGTATTTTTTTTAAGAAATAATCTCGTAAAATTTATCAGCAATTTTATCATGAATGGCAATAAACAAGATGGCTGTTAAGGATTCAGGAAAATTGGGGGAAAACTACTCTGCATCCCCCCAAAGCCAAGCACGACCAAGTTCTAATTCTTTTCGTAGATTTTGTTTGATAAAAAAATCACGAGTCGAATAAAAATCTAACTTTTTCGCTGGGATTGTTTCGGTATTTGCCAATCCGTAAAGCATCATTGAGGTATAACGCACAGTGTTGAGCATCTCATCTTTTTTGACTAAATCGAACTTATCGCAATTGGCATGGTAACATCCCAAGGCTTCGGGAGCAATGCCGCCAATGGGTGATGCCGTCGGGATTCCTTCCAACATAAAGCTCTGATGGTCAGAGTGTAAGCCCGCTTGATTGATGATATTATTTTTGTAAGTAGGTTCAATTTTTTTCATAAATTCCCCCATTTTCGTAAACAGCGGTATCATTTCGGCTCGTCCTGAGGTATTAAAACCATTAGCATTATTTGCCATGTCGAGGTTCATCATAAAGACTACTTTTTCCAAGGAATTTATTTTTTTACTTCTTTCAATCATCGCTTTTGACCCTAACAATCCTTCCTCTTCACCCATAAACATAACAAATTCTATGGTGCGTTTTGGTTTCAAATTCAAGGCTTTGAAGGTACGAGCAACGTCCAAAATTGAGAATGACCCCAAGCCATTGTCTAACGCTCCCTGAGCTAAATCCCAAGAATCAAGGTGTCCACCGATAATGATTTTTTCGTCTCTAAATTTTTTATCGCTCCCTTTTATCGTGGCTACAACGTTGCGAGATTTTATCATTTTACTAAAATTCCTCATCTCGACCATTGCCAACAAATTAGGCTCTTCACTTTGCCACGCCCGTATTTGCATACCACTTTCAAGGGATATACACACGGCAGGAATTGAAATTAAACTCCCTGTTACTGAGGCAGTTCCAGTCAAAAGTACATTGCCTTTAACGGTATTCACAAAAATTACTCCGATTGCCCCGTGTTCTATTGCCAAGGCTGTTTTTTCAGAACGATGAAGGTTTCGAGTACCTTTGATTGGAGGTAGAAGTCCGATGTTTACCATCGCAATTTTACCCACTAATTTCTCTTTAACTGCCTGAAAATCAGGTTCGAGTCCATT
>JAYUOX010000006.1:0-2458 GCA_043760595.1 Cytophagales bacterium | reverse complement strand
GAGAAAACAAATGTGATAATCATTTTACACTGGTTTAAGGTTGAGCATCTCCGATGCTTTCTTCACATAATTTTACTTTTTCTACAAAGGCTGTACTTCTCCGAAGTAATCATTTTGTACTACTTCGGAGAAGTACAACCTTTTTAGAAAGAAAAATTGGTAGTCAAAAAAGCATCGGAGATGCTCAACCTTAAACCAGTGTAAAATGATTATCACATTTGTTTTCTCACATAAATTAAATTTTCTTATTGAAACTCTGTGAAAAACTCAACGAAACTATCTGGCAGGCATTCCTGTAACCAAAACTTGTTACTCCCCAACCCCAACCAAATTCAACATAAACGCATACTCCCTTGCCACTTCATGAAAACGCTTAAAACGTCCTGATGCACCGCCGTGTCCGGCCTCCATGTCGCAATGAAAGAGGAGGAGATTGTTGTTGGTTTTCAAGGCTCTTAGTTTAGAAACCCATTTGGCTGGCTCAAAATACTGTACTTGCGAATCGTGCAAACCCGTGGTTATCAACATATTAGGATAATCTTTTGCCACCACATTATCAATTGGAGAATACGATTTCATGTAATCATAATAAACCTTATCTTTCGGATTTCCCCACTCTTCCCACTCGCCCGTTGTCAAGGGAATTGTTTCGTCTAACATCGTTGTTACCACATCCACGAAAGGCACACCCGCCACAATTCCTCGGTATAAATCTGGACGCATATTCGTGATTGCTCCCATCAATAAACCGCCCGCAGAGCCTCCATTAGCAAATAATTTATCTTTTGAAGTAAATTTTTCTTTTATCAAAAATTCTGAAACGTCAATAAAATCGTTGAAAGTATTCATCTTTTTCAACAATTTTCCGTCCTCATACCATTGACGACCCATCTCTTGTCCGCCCCTGATGTGAGCAATGGCAAAGGCAAATCCACGGTTCAATAAACTCAAACGAGCCGCTGAAAAATAAGGGTCAGTCGAGTAGCCATACGAACCATAAGCGTACTGCAAAAGTGGTTGCGAACCATCTTTTTTGAAGCCTTTTTTATAGACAATCGACACAGGAACTTTCACACCATCACGGGCGGTTGCAAAGAGTCTTTCCGTTACATAATCAGTTTTATTGAATTCACCCAAAACTTCTTGTTCTTTCATCAATTTGTCTTCCTTCGTATCCATATTATAGTCGAAAGTTGAGCCTGGGGTTGTTAAAGAAGTATAGCTAAAACGCAAAATATTCGTCTCAAAATCTGGGTTTGCACTCACGCCAGCATCGTAGGCGGGTTCGTCAAATTTTACGTAATGTTCTTTTTTATTGGTTTGGTTAATGATTCTTAAATGCAAAAGAGCTTTATTTCTTTCTTGCAAAACCAAATGATTTTTGAAGACTTCCATCCCGTCCAAATACGTATCGGCACGGTGAGCAATGACCTCTTTCCAGTTTTTCATGTCCGAAGTTTTACCTTCTTCAACCTCCATTAGCTTGAAATTTGTTGCTCCATCGGCATTGGTTCTTACGTAAAATTTACTCCCAAAATGCTCAATATCGTACTGCAAACCATGTTTTCTTGGATAAAATACTTCAAATTCTCCCGTAGGATTTGAGGCATCCAACAAACGATATTCCGAAGAAACGCCGTTGTGGTCAGAAACTGAAATGATGTATTTTTTCGATTTTGTTCTACCGATTCCTGTATAAAATTGTGGGTCTTTTTCGGTATAAACCAGTACGTCCGTTTTGGGGTCAGTTCCTAATACGTGGCGATAGGCTTTTGATGCCAATAAAGTTTGCGGGTCTCTTACCATGTAGAAAATCGTTTTGTTGTCGGTTGCCCAAGCATACGAACCTCCTTCGGTATTTTTGATTTGGTCTTTCAGTAATTTACCCGTTTTCAAATCTTTGAATTTGAGGGTATAATTCCTGCGACTGACCGTATCAACTCCAAAAGCCATAATTTGCTCATTATCAGCAATTTCATAACCTCCGATGTTAAAATAGGTCTTGCCTTTTCCCATGGCATTGCCATCCAAAAGGATTTCTTCTTTTCCTTCCAAAGAGCCTTGTTTACGACAATAGACTGGATATTCGCCACCTTCTACGTACTTAGAATAGTAATAATAATCACCATCTTTCACGGGAACTGATTCATCTTTTTCCTTTACTCTACCCTTCATTTCATCAAAAAGTTTATCTTGAAATGCTTTTGTGGGAGCCATCACGGTATCGGTGTAAGCATTTTCTGCGTTGAGATATTTGAGAACTTCTGAGTTTTTAGGGTCGTTCAACCAGTAATAATTATCTTGACGGGTATCTCCGTGGAGCGTCATGGGGTGCGGTTTAATTGCCACCGTTGGGGCTTTAATCACGTCTGGATTCATTGAAATAGCTTTTTTTTGTTCTTTTTGGCAAGATGCTAATAACAAAGCAACGCCAATTGTGAGGGATAAGTTTTTCATT
>JAYUOX010000005.1:0-6898 GCA_043760595.1 Cytophagales bacterium | reverse complement strand
TTCCTTAGAAGAAACGAATCCAGCACGGTAAATTCTTCCTACTCATCGGGGGTAAGGGAACATTTACGGTTTTTTTTATTTCCTTTCAACTCCTTGATTTTCATATACTTAACGTTTATGTGTCAAGTTGTTTTAGTGGAATATGAAAAGTTGTATAATTGAAGTTAAGTTAAATTTTTTGTGGAACTACAAGTAAGCCGAAGCAGAGGTAATTTATATTAATATTTCAAATTGAAATCTGCGGATTCACGCAATAGAGCCAGATTTCAATTCAGATTTCAAATCGGATTTCAAAACAGATTTCAATTTGAAATCTGTGGATTCAGGCAAGAGAGTAAGATTTCAAATCGGATTTCAAAATCCCCCTCTTTTCAATTCAAGTGTTTCATAAAAATGAACAATAAAATAAAGTTTAAATAACTTCAATTTATTTCAACTTAATTATTTCGCTACCCGCCATCAAAAATGCACCTGTTCCAAAGTTTTGCCAACTATCTTTATCGGCAGGTTTTGGGTCGAAACCGATGTTTTGTACCCAACCTACTTTACCGTTTTCTTGCTGACATTCTGCTAAGGCTTTCCATGCTTTCAAAACGGCTGGTTTGTAAATTTCTTTATTCAAAAGTCCATTATTTACGCCCCAAGCCAAAGCATAAGTATGAAATCCGCCACCACTCACTTCACCATGATTAAAGTTTTCGGGAGCTAATAAACTTGTTCTCCACAAACCATCTTCTGGTTGTAATTGAAGTATTCTTGCCGCCATTTTTTTATATAAATTTTCATAAAAAGGGCGATGCTGATAGTTTTTGGGCATTTCTTCTAATAACATCGCCAATCCCGCAATTACCCAACCGTTACCTCTTGACCAAAAAACTTTTTTGCCATTATTTTCTTTCATTACCTCTGGATTTGACATGATGAAACGGTTGTCTCTAAAAAATAGATTATCTTCTTTATCAAATAAAAGATTGTAACTTTCTACGTAATATTTGTGCATTTCATCTAAATATTTCATGTCGTTTTTCATTACGCTATATTTTGTTAACAAAGGAGGAGCCATAAAAAGGGCATCGCACCACCACCACAAAATCACTTGTTCTTTGTTACCTTTTCCCACTTTCCAATCTTGCGGTTCAAACAAATGAGCCTGCACGAATTTATCAGTTGGACGTAAATCCACAGCTTTTTCACCTAATTGATTAAGATATAAATACGCATTAGAAATAACAACATCATCGGCATGAAATAATCGGTTCCAAGTTTCCCACTTATTTCTTTTGCCCATATTGAGCATGGCATCATAATACGCCTGATTTTTAGTGGCTTGATGAGCTTTCATTACGCCTGTGTAATAGGCACCGTTCGTCCAGTCGGTAGGAGCTTTGGCTTGAATAGGATTTGCCTCTTGCCATGCTAAGGCTTTAAGCATTGATTCTTCAACAGTCGTTTTTGAAGTGCCACCCAAATTTGCAGTAGTTTTACAAGATTCTAAGGCATAAAATGCCAAAATGAATAGGAACGAATAGATAGTTTTTTTCATGGATGAGTAATATTTATTGATTAGTTTCTCTAATTAATCTTTACTGAATTTTCACGGTTAGCAAGGTTTTGTTGGGTACTGGTTTAAAATGTATGCTCTGCTTTTACAAGCGATCCAAATTTATTTCTAAGGAAAGTATAAGTCTTTATGATTCCGTAGTGCATATCATCTTTATTAGAAAAACATACTGTTTCTCGACAAAGCCTTTTTAGATGCGTTCTGAAATCTCTATTTGGCCTTTCAATGTGAATAGTTTTAGCTTTGGCAATAATGTGTTTTGCTTTGGGATATATTTTTTACAAGATTTCCAATCATCGGTTCGATAAGGATAAATCTGTAAATGACTGAGTTTTTTCATCATAGCCCTACAGGCTGAATCATTACGTTTTCCGATATGGAGTAGGGCTGCCGACGCAGGCCAATATTTTACCAGAATCTGGGTCATAATAGGCATACCATAGCCATCTTTTACCCTGTTTTCGATGTTCGACAAAAGTCCACATCTCATCAATTTGAACATGTTTAAAGTGTCCTTCAAACAAGGGTTATTCCAACGTTTTGAACCATACACGTAAAATCAGCAGAATGCCAGCAATACTAACACCTAATACCCGATGAATATCTCTGATACCACTACCATTGAAGCTCATACAGCGTACTATCATGATTCTGAATACATTCTTTGCGCAATATCCTGTACTTTCATGTAAACAATAAATAGCATGATTATTACTAAAAAATGCCGAAGAATAATAAAGGTCTTCGGCATTCAATGTGGTTTAATATCCTAAATTCTGTTTCAGATTAGTATTCAAATCAATTTCTGTTTGCGGTATTGGCATTAAGAATTGATTGTCTTGAACCGCAATATTTCGGGTGGTTTGCAACACTTGTTTTAGCCTGCCCAGTCGAATCAAATCCCATCTTCGATGTCCTTCCATACACAATTCCCAACCTCTTTCATTCACCAGAGCATCCACAAAATTGTCTTTTGAAACCGTATTTGTCAAATTTAAAGCCGTTAAACCCGCCCTTACTCTAACTTTATTGATGCCTTCAAATTTCTTTACATCATTAGCATCCAACTGATTCATGGCTTCCGATTGCATCAATAAAACATCGGCATAGCGTAATATCAACCAGTTTGTTCTTGAATTATTTGATTGCGAAGTCCATTGAGCATCACGATATTTAAGATAAAAAGGAGGTACCGTTGCGGAGCCAGATTTCGTGGCAAGATTCCAGTTTTTACGCAACGTATCCCCTTTCGCATAAGAGTTCAACAATGAAGGAGTTGCTCCAAAAGAACCCGAACCACCCGATTGAGAAGGATACATCATTCTAATCACAATATTTCCTGTACTTGGTGGTAATTCAAATTGTACCGAAAAAATATGCTCAACACCATTCTTTTTAGCAATATCAAATACCTCAGCATACGTTGGAAATAACTTATAAATATTTGAATTTATCACCTTATTGCAAGCCACAAGTGCATCTGCATAATCACTCGCCACTGAGGCAGTTGATGAGGCACGGGTTAAATAGACTTTTGCCAAAAGTGAGGTAGCCGCCCCCGATGAAACTCGACCTTTATTGGCTGCGACAATTTTATTTTCGGCATAACAGTTTGTTTCAGCATATTTCAAATCACGAATGACTTGTGCATAAATCTGAGCAATTGGAGTACGGGCTGGCATCAAGTCTGAACTTGCACCCGTTGGCGAGAGAAATACTGGCAAATCACCAAAAGTACGCATCAATTCAAAGTAGGCTAAGGCTCTCAAAAACCTGGCATTTCCTACGATGTCGTTTCGTTTAACAGTATCCATCGCAATCTTTGGGACTTTCTCAATGATGTCATTGGCACGGTTTATCATCAAATAATTTTGATTCCACCAATTGCTAATTTCTCCGTTTGATGCCGTGTAAGTATAATTGTTTAAGGTCGCACGGTCGGCTGTTGCATTGCCTAAAGCCAAGAGATTATCGCTCGGTAATTCAGTAATTAGCCAAGCCGTTCTGCCATAATACGTTTGTGCTTGCATGGGTACAAAAGCCCCATTCAATGCTGCAATAGCATCATTTTCGTTTTGATAAAAGTTTGTGGTACTCAAAAAACTATATGGTTCTTCTTTCAGAAAATCTTGACAAGAAGATAAAATAGCCGAGCAACCAATAAGTATGTATAATATCTTTTTCATTTTCTTGATCTTTATGATTCTTAAAACCCAATTTTGGCTCCTAAGATAAACGTTTTGGCTAATGGATAGGAGTTATAATCAGTGTTTAAACTCAAATTATTGGCGTTTGAATTGTTGCCGTAAGAGTTTACTTCTGGATTATAGCCTGAATAATTGGTGAAGGTGAAAAGGTTTTCTCCCGTTACATAAATCGTGGCACTTTTAAGCGTTTTTGCTTTGCCAGTATTGAATGTGTAGGATAAATTGGCAGTTTTTATTCTTAAATAATCACCACTTTCAATCACCTCACTCGTAATACCCGTACCTCTGCGAATGATGCTACTCACTCGTGGAAGCCTACTACTCGTGCCAGGACCATTCCAACTTTGCGTGGCAACGTATTTCAATTTATTTGTACCAATGAAACCATTTTCAAGTTCATACAAATTTTCATTAAGAATATTATACCCTGAAACACCTTGAATGAAGACCATTAAATTCCAATTTTTATACTTGAAATTATTAGTCATTCCATAGACAATATCGGGTAAAGCATTTCCGATAATTGATCTATCAACGCCCGTGATTAATCCATCTCCGTTTACATCAATGTATTTTGGATCGCCTGGACGTGGGTTAGTTTTGATACCACTTGCCACGATTTCTTCGGCTGTTTGCCAAATACCGCTGAATTTATATCCATAAAAAGAACCAATTGGCTCACCTACTCTCAGGATTGAAGTGGGTGTGGCTGTGCCAGGGAAAATACTGCCACTGGATGCCCCAGCCAATAAATTATCCACTCCGTTTAAATCCAAAACCTTATTTCTATTAAAGGAAATATTCCCACTAAAATCCCACTCAAAATCTTTAAGTGATACTGGAATTGCTTTTAAACTAATTTCAAGCCCTTTATTTTCGAGACTTCCTGCATTAATCAAAGCCGATGAAAACCCAGATTCAGTAGGAATAAACTTGTTAAAAAGCAAATTATTGGTTTGTTTATAATACACATCAGCAGTGATATTCAAACGATTTTTGAAAAAACCAAGGTCTAAACCAATATCAGACGAAGCCGTTGATTCCCAACTTAAATTTGGATTTGGGATATTATTGGGCGAAATTCCAACGACTCTTACGCCGCCCAGCGTATAGCCATTGGCAGTATATTGTGGTAAAGATTGATAAGAACCAATTTCCTGATTACCCGTTACGCCATATCCAATTCTCAGTTTAAAATCACTAAAAACCTTCATCTTTTGGATGAAATTTTCATTAATTAAGCGCCACGCAAATGCCCCAGAAGGGAAATATCCCCATTTATTACCTTCCCCAAATCTTGAAGAACCATCTGCCCTCATTGTAACGGTGAAGAGATATTTATTCATTAATTGGTAATTTACTCTGCCAAAAAATGAAGCAAGGTTATTTTTGACCGCATTTGTGGCATTTGGTAATGTCGTACCTGCAATTCCTAAATTATCCGTTCCTAATTGATTGGTAAAAAAGCTATTCGCCGCCGCATTAAAAGAATTAAATTTGAATACTTGAAACGAAGCTCCAACCACGGTATTAATGAAATTATTGTTGTTAATTTGTTTATTGAATGAAAGTGTATTTTCATTTACCCAATTGATATTAGTATTTGCCGCTTTTTGTGCTGAACCCGTTGACGTATTTTGTGTAGAAATATACAAGTACGATGGCGTGTAATAATCACGAGTTGTGTAATTCACATCCGTTCCGATACTCATTTTCAACTTTAACCCATCAATAATTTCATATTCTCCAAAAGCATTCAATAAAGCTCTCAAATTAGTCCTTTTGTCCACCACACTTTGGGCATAAGCCACAGGATTGCCCGCCACATCAACCACATTATTGGGGTCAGTGTTCCTATATGTATATGTTCCCGTACTATCTCGAACCGGCAAAACGGGATTAAAACGGAGGGCATCATAAACCGTTCCGCCCGCAGCACCGCCTACGGTGTTCACCAAAGCATCGTTTTGACTTGAAAAAGCTAATTGTGAAGTGTAACCCATTTTAATTTTTGGGCTAATTATTTTATCAAAATTGAATCGTAAAGTACCTCTTTCAAACCCCGAATTAATTACAATTCCTTCTTGATTAAAATAGGCAGCACTAAAATTATATTGCGAATCATTATTACCACCACTGATCGATAATTGATAGTTGGATATTTTGCCAGGACGTAAAATTTCATCTTGCCAATTTGTACCCTCACCCAAAGCACCAATTTGTGCTGATGAATAATTCAAAGGATTTTTAGTATTATTAATACGATTGTTTTGAACCGTTACCGAATCCAAATACGTGGCATATTCACGTGCATTCATCATTTCATACCGTTTTGATACTTGCTGAACGCCCGTATAAGCCTCAAAATTGATGCTCGATTTTCCAGCTTTCCCTTTTTTGGTAGTAATCAAAACAACGCCATTTGCCCCTCTACTTCCATAAATTGCGGTTGAAGAAGCATCCTTTAAAATCTCAATATTTTCAATATCGCTCGGATTAATCGTGTTTAAATCTCCCGCACCTGGAAAACCATCCACCACAAAAAGTGGCTCATTGCCCGAATTGATTGAGTTTGTACCCCTAATACGAATGCTGATATTTCCACCTGGGGCAGCATTGGTTTGGATTACTTGCACACCACTCACTTTTCCCTGAATCATCTGGTCGGCACGGGTGATGGGAGATTTATCAAACTCTTTTACATTTACTGAACCAATCGCACCCGTCAAATCCTTTTTCTTTTGAGTTCCGTAACCTACCACCACCACTTCATCCAACGATTTATTGTCATTATTTAAAACCACATTAAAATTATTTCGATTTCCAACCACCACTTCCATCGTCAAATGACCAACGAATGAAAAAATTAAAATCGATTTTTCATTGGTAACATTCATGGCATAACTTCCATCTGAATTTGAGATTGTGCCTTTGGCTGTCCCTTTTTCCAAAATACTTACCCCTGGCAAGGCTTCTCCATTTTCATCAGTTACTTTTCCTGATACCGCCCGTTCGGTTGGGGCTGGCACGTTTGGGAAGATTTCAGCGGATTTTGGTGTTTCACTAAAATCTCTTTTTAAGATTATTTGCTTACCAACTATTTCCCATTTTATCTGTTGAGGATTGAGCA
>JAYUOX010000004.1:0-21111 GCA_043760595.1 Cytophagales bacterium | reverse complement strand
GGACAATTGGGATTTTTCATATAAAAAATGTGATATAGTGTCTTTAGCAAATCTATAATAAATTAGCAACAAAATAACAATTTACTTGATTAACATTTCTACAAATTTTAATTTGTTAAATACAAATTTTTCAAAATAATATTTTGTAAACCTAAATTTTACCAAATATTATTCGTTTTGTGCAACGTTTAGACGAAACGTTGCATTTTTCAAAGATTAGGCTATCAGGTTAGCCACCACCGCCTTCAATTTTTCCCTCGCCAGACGCTTTTTTAGTATAACGGGTTCAACTACACGTTCTAAACAATCTATGAATTATGAATTGGGGAGTTTGATTTAGGAATTACCTCGCAAAATCTCCACTCCAACATTGCAACTCAAACACTTTTTCTCTAAGCAAAAATGATTGAACCACTCAATACTCGCCTGTGAATCAAAGGCGGTTTTTATTCGTAAACCCATTGACTGCCAGTGCTTTGTGATATTATTCTGCTCGGCTGGGAGTTCTTCCAATAAACGGATAGCCTTCTCCAAATACTCCCGATTGTCCTTTTGATTGGCATAGGAAACCAACAGCGGCACAACGGTATTTATTACCACATTTTCTACCGAAGAATCCCCCAAAGTAGGCACTTTCCCTTCTGATTTCTTATTAAAAACATAATGCTCAATCCAATAATCTGACTGCTTGACTTTCAAGATTTTGGCAAAACTTTTTACGTTTTCGAGGTGAATTAATACTGAAAAAAGGTTCGCATTTTCGTGAATAAATCGAGCAAACTGAGCCAAACGAACCGTTGGGAAATTAGCAGGGCGAAGGCGTAAATATTTCCATTCGTGTTGCCCTAAAATCTTGTCTTGGAGTTGATATTTTGAGGCTAAAAACTGAAATTCTTTTCTGAGATTCAAACGGTACTCATCCCACGTTGTGAGGTCGTTATTTTCGTTGTGTAAAAATCCTGCAACACCAAAAATTAAGGCTTCTATTTGGGGTAAATTATCACGGTGTTTTTGGAGGATTTTTAAAGGTAAATTCTTGGATAAACTCAAAAAAGGCTCTGCATTGAGTTTAAAGCCAAAGTTCTTTGCCAAAACTTGATAAGCTGTCTCTTCCCAATCTTGATTATTCTCCTGTAAAAACTGATTAACAATCACCGATTTATCTTCCAATCGCTTCATCAAAACCTTATCCAACATCGACATTTTTTTGATGTCATCTACTGCCCCAAATTGATTTTGACAAGGCATTTCCGCCCTTGATTCCATCATGGATTGATACTTTTGGAGGAGCTTTTTGTCAGCTCTTTCACGCAAGGTTAGCGTGGGGATTTTTGTACCATCTTTTCGGAGAATAGGCTTGTCGTCTTCCCAAACTAAATGCAAAATTACGTTTTGATAAGAGGCATCGTTTTGATGTTTATGAATATCCCAATCCGAAGATTTTAGGTGTACTTCCACTGACCCAGCCCATTCTACATCACCAATGATGATGCGGGCATCTTGAAAATCTGCCCCTGAATCAGAGTTTAATCTGCCAATTTTAATGATTCTAACTAATTCATTATCAGTAGTTTGTAGATTATTTTTGTCGAAATATTGAAATTGATAGAGAAAATGAAGGTAAGATTCGGACATGGGTGGATTGTGGTTAAAATAAAATATCTCGAAAGATAAAAAACTTTTGGGAAGTTCAAAAAAATAAAGTTCAACTATGATTGATACTGGGACGCATATAGTCGGACTTGTCATCCCGACGAATTGTAGAAGAACCAAAAATAAAAGGGCTTTCAATTTATCTCACTCCTTAAATCCCACAATTCACACCCCAAAATCAATAGTCTGTCAGAAAGAGATTCTTTTGTCCTGATTGGTTTACTAATTTTGAATCATCAAATAAAACAAAATTATTCAAAACTTAAACAAGAAGACAATAAGAACAAATCGTATAAATTTAAAACTTATCGACCTAACAACTTATCAACTTCTAAACAACAATCATGAAAAAAACACTCTTCACAATCGCCCTTTTTGTTGCTTCATTTATTGTACAAGCAACTGACAATGAACGTTTTATGCAAGCAATGGGACAAACGCTTATGGAATTAGGTCAAGCCAAAGATGCAACCGCCCTCCAAGAAGTTGCCAATAAATTTGAGAGAATTGCCAGTTCAGAAACCACCGAATGGTTGCCTAATTATTACGCTGGACTTTGTTATAGTTTAATATCAATGAAACAAAAAGAAGGTTCAGAGAAAGATAAGTTCTTGGATAAATCAGATTCATTTATTGAAAAATTATCAAAACAAAACGTAACCTCACAAGACGAGGTAGAAGTTTTGAAAGCCCAGAATTATATGATGCGAATTTCGGTGGATGGACAAGCCCGTTGGATGAAATATGGTTCAGCCTTCGAGGGAGCAGTCGCCAAAGCCAAGGAAATTAATCCAGAAAACCCACGTCCGTATGCTTTGAAAGCCATGATGGTTTATAATACTCCTGCTCAATTTGGTGGTGGTCCAGAAAAAGCCTGTCCCGAAGTGCAAGAAGCTAACGCAAAATTCGCTAACTTCAAACCAACAAGTCCGATTGCTCCAAATTGGGGTGCGGAACGAATGAAAGGGTTAGTTTGTAAATAAGTTTGTAGTACGGACAGCCTTATCCGTAATTTGATATGGTACGGACAAGGCTGTCCGTACTACATTACAATGGAAAATTTAAAGTCGAGTTTCTGGGGTCGTTTTTGGCTATTAGGCTTCTTTACGGTGATGGCTTTTAATGGTCATGTGTACTTTATTGTCAATATTCTCAGAGGCAAAGCCAAATACTTTGAGTTCATCATCAATATTGTTTATAGTAATATTTTCGACGCAACTTCCATTATATTGGGCTGTTGGTTGATGCTGCGTTTTGGTTCAAAGATAAAATCGTTCTTGGTACGTCATTTTATTCTTAGTGTTTTTGCGATTGTAACGGTATTTTGCAAATTCTTTACTTTCGGATTCTTTTACAGTTATTTCAGAAGTAAAGAGTACGTAAATATTGATGACACTAACCGTGATTGGCTTGATTTACTTTTTACGTTAGGACCAATCGTGGGTATGAATATCATCTATTATTGGTTCACTCGGGAACGTAAACAAATCATCAAAATGACTGAGCAAGAATATGAAATATTGCAAATGAATGACCTCAAAAACAAAGCAGAATTATCAGCTTTGGAAGCAAAAATTAATCCACATTTTTTGTATAATTCCCTGAATTCGATTGCTTCACTCGTTCACGAAAACCCCGATAAAGCCGAACACATGGTGATGAATTTATCCAAGTTTTATAGATTCTCAACGGGACGAAATAATGAGCATTTTGATAGTTTAGAGAATGAATTAGAGATTGTGAGGACTTATTTAGAAATTGAAAAAGTACGTTTTGATGAACGATTGGTTTATTCAGTAGAATATCAAAACGGTGAACTAAAAAATTGTCATATTCCAAGATTTTTGATTCAGCCCATCGTCGAAAACGCCATCAAACATGGTATTTCAAAAATGGCAGGAAACGGCGTTGTGAAGATTTTTATTTCGGAAGAAAAAGAGAATCTAATCATCAAAATCCATGATAACGGCGTGCCATTTCCAGATAATATTTTTTCGGGATATGGGCTCAAATCTATTCAAGATAAATTACGATTATTATCGGGTGAAAAGGCTTCAATGACCATAAATAACGAGCCCGAAAAAGCCGTGATTTTGACTTTACCGAAGCAAAATAATGTAAAAAAAATACAATTATGAATACTTTAACAGGAAGTCTCGCAGGACAAATTCATTTACTATCTGGAATCGTTGCCCTCATCTTTGGAGGGGCAGTTTTGGTTGCTAAAAAAGGAACAAAAATTCATCGAAAAGTGGGTTATTTGTACGTGGCGAGTATGGCAGTTTTGATAATTTCATCTTTTTTTATTTATCGTTTATTCGGAAAATTTGGGGTTTTTCATTTCTTTTCATTGACTGCAACCTTTTCATTAGTGGCAGGAATGATTCCGATGTTCAAAGAGGTTCGTACTCCCAAAGATTACGAAACCCACTTCAACAGAATGTACTGGTCAGTGGCAGGATTATACGCCGCTTTTGCCGCTGAAAGTTTTGTGAGAATCCCGAAATTTGGTGGTTTTTGGCAAGCCGTGGCGTGGAGTTTTGTCTTGGTTTTTGTGGTTTGTTTTGTGGCTTTTATCAAAATGAGACCCGTTTGGACGAAAAAATTTGGTAGAGGAAGAGGGATAATTTAGATGATAAATATCAGAGAACAGAGGGTAAGGAATTGTACCCAATAACCTCACAACTCATACCTATAATCCAATTTCCAATTCTTAGTCTGTATTTTCTGATTCAAATGTTCTGTCTCGCCAATGGCAAATTCTTTGAATCCAGCCTTTTTGAGGACATTTTGAGAGGGTAAATTAAAAAACGGTGTATCGGCAATGATGGTTTTGAGCGTAGGTTCTAACTTAGCCCAATCAATCAAACAGTTTAAAGCCTCGGTGGCATAACCTTTTTCACGATGATTGCCATCGATGAAATAACCTACCATTGTTACGCCATCTTGATCAGGAAAACCAGCGAAACCGATGCCGCCGATTGAGGTATTTTCAGAAGCCAAAACAATTTCCCAAGTAGTAAACCAAAAGAAGTTATCGGGATGTTCAGCCGTCATCGGAATCCAGAAATTGATAAGAGCATCCTCCGTTTCAAGTCGGTCAAAATCGGCAATTTGCCAATTCGATGGATTGAGACCCAATTTGGTTTCCATGATGTTACGTCCTTCGGCATTCCAGAGGTTAAGTAGCTGATTATCAAGTGGTATTAAACGTAAACGCTCAGAATTTATTTGTATCATAATTTAGGTATTGGGGTATATAAGTATTCCGAAAGTTTAATTTGAGAGATATAGTTACACTTGTCATCCCGACGCAGGAGGGAACTATTGAACTTACCCCAAAAATAAGATTGATGGATTAAAACTCAGTTCCCTCCGTTGTCGGGATAACAAAGATACATGAATCGAATAACACAAAATTAACCCTCAAAACTTCATAATAACCCATGTTCAAAACTCTACTCATCGACGACGAAAAATTAGCAATCAATCGCCTTGAACGATTATTGGGCAAATATAACGATACTTTCGAGATAATCGGACGTGCCACCAACGGTGCAGAAGGGCTTTCGATGATCGAAACCCTGCGTCCTGACCTGATTTTTTTGGACATCGAAATGCCCGTTATGACTGGTTTCGAGATGCTTTCACGCCTTACACACGTGCCTCTGGTGGTGTTTGCTACGGCGTATGATGAGTACGCCATCAAGGCTTTTGAAGAAAATTCAATTGACTATTTATTGAAGCCCATCGAGACTGAAAGATTAGATAAAACCGTCCAAAAACTCCAAAATTGGAAGGCTTCTATAAACCCTGAAAAACCCAATCAATTTGATGAAAATATTATGAAAATGATTGAAGCAATGCGTCCCAAAAAAGCCATTAGTTCAATCTCGGTAAAGACTGGAAATAAGATACTACTCATTGATTTACAGGACATTAGCCACTTTGAGGCAGAAGATAAATATGTATTTTTAGTAACCTTGGACGGGCAAAAATACTTGACCAGTTACACCATCGGAATTCTCGCTGAAAAACTCCCCAATCCACCTTTTATCCAAATCAGTCGGGCGAATATTATCAACACCCAAAGAATCAAAGAAATTGAGAAACATTTTAACGGAAAATACCAAATTGTGATGAAAGATAAAGCACAAACGAAATTGATTTCGGGAGGAACTTTTGGAGAAGCTATCAAGGAGTTATTTGAATTATAGATTACTTCTTCGGACACTTATTCCCCCACTTTTTCAATTTCGGAAACTCGCTTTTCATAAAGCAGGTGGTTATGCCAAACTGTAAAAACATTCCGCTATTATGTCCTGACGAAACCGACATAAATTCAGCATGAAGCCCCGCTGTTTGGGTAAACATTGCTCTCAATCCCACAAAAATCCCAACGGCGGGCTTGAAACTTCCTTGATAAATATCTCCTCCCACAAATGCCCCAATGTAAGGGTCAAAATTACCAGTACGTGTATTGCTAATATCCCCAAAATGCTGATACCCCCTGACACTCAGATGGTTATAGTTCTCAAAAACTTTAATAAACCGATACGCATGAAGCCCAACGCCGTAAAATTCGCTTTGTGATAATCGTTTTTCGAGGGTCAAACTTAGTAAAGTTGGGTGTGTAAAAAGAATCCTATCCGATTTTTCCAAACTCTGGTCAGAGCCATAACTCAAACTCAAATATATAGGTTTTTCGCCCTGAGCTTGTGATAGCATAGGAAACGCATAAAGCAATAAAGACAATAAAAGTCTCGCTCTCACGGAATAATTTTTGGGAATAAATACTTAGTTTTTAAATGAAATAAGGAATGAAGATTGTGTTGGGAATTGCGTAAATGGTCTCACAATTCTTTTGGCGAATAGTTGGCAGATGTATAAGACAAAGTAACGACATAATTACGAATAAATAAAAATTTTCCCCAACGAAAAATATCAATTCACTCCATCATTTGCCTAATTCATCGGAAATAGATTCTAAAAATAGCCTCATTCTATTTATTTTGAATCATAAAATAACAGGTAGGACAGGTTTCCAACCTGTTACACTTAAAAAAAACAAATACTTTAATGAAAACGCTCACAAATTTACTCGCCCTATTTTTCTTATTCGTTACCGTTCACTCTTTCGGACAGACTACTTTAAAAGGCAAAGTCATCGACGAAAAAGGCAAAGGATTACCAGGGGCAAATGTCTCCTTGAAAGGGTCGTATGACGGGGCAACTGCCGATGCGGATGGTAATTTTCAATTCAAAACTTCTGTGAAAAATGAGCAAGTAATTAATGTTACTTTCATAGGTTATGAGACTTATAATCAGAAGGTTACATTAAATTTTGGCATTCAAGAATTAACTATAAAAATGCGAGAAACTGCCAACGAATTGAACACCGTAATGGTTACGGCTGGAACATTTGAAGCATCTGACGAAAAGAAAACGACCTTAATCAAACCAATAGACATGGTTACGGCGGCGGGAAGTGGATATGATGTAGCCCAAACCATGACACTTTTGACCCCAGGTTCACAACGCAATGGCGAGTCCACGGGTTTATTCGTACGGGGAGGTTCTGCCCAAGAATCGAAGATTTTGATTGATGGTTTGACCGTCCAAAATGCCTTCAATACCCCTTCGCCCGATGTACCTTCTCGTGCCAGATTTGCTCCTTTTCAATTCAAAGGTCAGGCTTTTTCGACGGGAGGATATTCGGCTCAATACGGTCAGGCTTTATCAGCAATTTTGGCGATGCAAACTACGGATTTAGCCGTTCAATCGGGTTATGTGGTGAATCTGAACTTAGCTCAGGCTTCTGTTGGTTATACACAACTATCTGGTAATCATTCAATTAGTGGCACAATTGATTATAATAACGTTACGCCTTTGTTTAGTGTTTACCCACAAAATATTGATTGGGTAAAAATCCCCGAAGGTGTCAATATTTCCACTTCTTACCGTTTGAAACCGTCCGCAAGTGAGAGTTTCAAAGTTGATATGGTTTACAGCAAAAATGCCTCAGGTATGATGTACAAAAATCAAGAAGACAATAATAAATTGACAGAATTTGGTATTAAGAACGATAACTTATTGATTACCAGCACTTACCAAAAAGCCTTGGACAAAGAAGCCCTTTGGGTATTGAAATCAGGAGCATCGTATTCTTATAATCTGGACGATTTGAAAGCGGGTACAATAGGCTTAGAAAAAACCGAACAACGTACACAATTCAGAAGTACCATCACTCGCTCATTTGAAGGAAATAATAACCTACTTTTGGGTATGGAAGGACATTCAGCGAATTATGATTTATTGATTGATAAAACCGCTACCCAAGAAAATACAAAATATAATTATTCCTTGAATGATAATTACGGAGCGATGTTCTCAGAATCAGAGTTTTACATCACTCGAAAACTGGCAGGACGTGTGGGAATTAGAGGAGAATATTCATCTTTGGCTTCGGGTTTTAATTTCGCACCAAGATTTTCATTGGCTTATAAAACTGGTCAATACTCACAAGTGTCAATAGCGGGTGGAAAATTTTACCAAACGCCTGATTATCAGTATTATTACAAAAATAAAACCTTACAATACGAGAACGCAACCCATGCCGTTTTGAACTACCAAATCATCAAAAATAAACGTACTTTTAGAGTAGAAGGTTACTACAAAAACTATGATAATTTAGTGAGAGAACACCCCACCACGGCAGGTTATTTTGATGCAAATCCTCAACGCTTTCCGAGTGGCAAAACCGATAATTCGGGGTATGGTTTTGCTCAAGGCGTTGATGTATTTTTCCGTGATTTGAAATCCGTAAAGAATGGTGAAATATGGGCAAATTATAGTTATTGCGACTCCAAAAGATTGTTTGGCAATTATTTAATCGAAACCCAACCAACTTTCGTATCAAACCATAATTTAAACATCATTTACAAGCACTTCATCGCCAAGCCAACCATGACGGTTTCGGCTTCGTATTCCTACACGAGTGGTCGTCCGTATTATAACCCAAATAATTCTAATTTCCTGTCTGAACGTACTCCAGACGTACATAATGTAAGTTTTGGAACAAATTACTTAACCAATATCAAAGGACATTTCATGGTCATTTATTTATCGGTTGATAACGTTTTGGGAACGGAACGAATCTATAATTATCGTTATTCAGCCGATGGCAAAACTCGTACTTCTATCACACCAATCGCTAATAGGATGATTTTGGTAGGAACGTACATCACGATTTCAAAAAAGAAGGTTTTGCCAGAGGATATGCGGAAGGATTAGGGTTATACTTGGGGAAATATATGTTTTTTGCCACATTTCCCCAAGTATAAAGTCAATGTATTGAGTAAATTTGTAAAAACATCCGAAATCCCCTCATCATGCAAACCCTAAAAAACCAAAATCTCACCATCGCAATCAACCCAAAAGGAGCAGAACTCACAAGCATTTTTAATCACGAAAACCAAACAGAATATATGTGGAAGGCTGACTCTAAATTTTGGGGTAAGTCCTCCCCTATCCTATTTCCAATTGTGGGTTCTTTGAAAGAGAATATCTATCGTTTTGAGGGTCAGGAATACACCCTCCCACGTCACGGATTTGCTCGTGATAGAGAATTTATTGTGGAAAAATTAGACGAAAATTCTGTTACCTTTTCATTAACGCACGATAAAAATACGCTAAAAGTTTATCCCTTCAAATTTGAATTTCGATTGATTTATTCTTTGGAAAATAACACGTTGAAGGTTACGTATTGCGTAAAAAATATCGGAGATAAAAAGATGTATTTTTCAGTAGGTGGACATCCCGCTTTTGCCGTTCCTTTGGCTGAAAACACTGAATACACTGACTATTATTTACAGTTCAATAAAACCGAAACTTTCAAACGTTGGGGGCTTACGGCAGAAGGATTAATTAAAATACAACCCTTTGATTTTCTGATAGATACGAATAAATTATCATTAACAAAAGAGCTATTTTATGACGATGCGATTGTCCTCAAAAATCTTGAATCTACGTCGGTTATTCTGAAATCTGACAAAACAAATCATCAAGTAAAATTCGATTTTGAGGGGTTTCCCTACTTAGGAATTTGGGCAGCAAAAGATGCTGATTTCGTTTGTATTGAACCGTGGTGTGGCATCGCAGATTCCGCTAATCATAATCAAGAATTAACGGAGAAAGAGGGGATTATTTGTTTGGATTTGGGGGAGGTTTTTGAGAGGAGTTGGCGGGTTACTGTTGATTAACGTTACTAATAATATTGTCTCTAAACCAATCCCTGCATTCTTCCAAACTTGATTGTCCAGAGGCAATTCTCATGATAAAATCTTCAACCACTTTCTTGGGCAGACTTCTATCCAATCTCATTTTATTTAATTTTAAAAATGCAATAGAAGATTCTAATCCAGTGCGTTTATTACCATCTGAAAAAATATGATTGCAGATTACATTATAACAATAAATAGCCGCTTTATCTGATATATCTGGATATAGAGGTTCACCAAACATTTCTGACTGGACAGCTTCAATTAAATAATCAAGATTATCTTCGTGTAGAAAATTGTAGGGAGGCATAAAATTACCTCCGTGTTCAACTATTGTCCTTTGATTAATAAAAGTAAAATCGTCTTTGACTAAATAATCTATCATCATGCTAATGCTTTAAAAACTGCGGCATATTCTTTAAAATCTTCATTTACAATATCTTCAAGACGATGTTTTTGCTGTTTTTTCAAATTAGCATCAACGTCAATCATTAATTCCCGAACAAAATCAGGCTCCGTTTCTGTTAAATCTATTAAAGATTTTCTCAGAAGTTGTTTATCAACTATTGCTGTCATTTTCGTATTTGTTTAAATAATATCACAATTTACGATTTATCTACATAATTTAAAAGAAAAAACATATCAACGATAAATCAGCATCCTGTCGTATTTTTGCACTAATTAAACTGAAATACAACAAAATCATTACCCCATGAGCCAAAAACCAATCCGAAAACAAGATGCCTTAGATTATCACTCCAAAGGTCGCCCTGGCAAAATCGCCGTTATCTCCACCAAAGAAACTGAAACCCAACGAGACCTTTCCTTGGCGTATTCTCCTGGCGTTGCCGAACCTTGTTTAGAAATTGCCGCCAATCGTGAAAACGTCTATAAATACACCTCAAAGGGCAATTTAGTGGCGGTTATCTCAAACGGAACAGCCGTTTTGGGCTTAGGAAATATTGGTGCGGAAGCCTCAAAACCCGTGATGGAAGGAAAGGCAGTTTTGTTTAAAATCTTTGCGGATATTGATGTTTTTGATATAGAATTAAACACCGAAGACCCCGAAGAACTCATCAGAACGGTCAAAATTCTTGAACCTACTTTTGGAGGAGTGAATTTGGAAGACATAAAGTCGCCTGAATGTTTTGAGATTGAGGAAAGGCTCAGGAAAGAACTCAATATTCCTATCATGCACGATGACCAACACGGCACCGCCATCATTTCGGGAGCTGCTTTGTTGAATGCTTTGGAAATTGTGGGAAAGAAAATCGAAGATTGTCGTTTTGCCGTTTCGGGTGCGGGTGCTGCGGCACTTTCTTGCATGAAATTATACTTAGGTTTAGGAGCAAAAGTAGAGAATATTTTGATGTTTGATAAAGATGGATTAATCTCAAAATCTCGTAACGATTTGAATAAATACGTTACACCATTTGCTTCTGAACGTACTGATATTCAGACACTTGCAGACGCAATGGTTAATGCAGATGTATTCTTGGGATTGTCGGTTGGCAATATCGTTAATCAAGAAATGATTAAGTCAATGGCAGCGGATGCGGTGGTGTTTGCGATGGCAAATCCAACGCCCGAAATCTCTTACGAAGATGCCGTTGCCGCCCGTGAGGACATCATCATGGCAACGGGGCGGTCTGATTTTCCGAACCAAGTCAATAATGTTTTGGGATTTCCGTACATATTTAGAGGTGCGTTGGATGTACGTGCCACTGAGATTGATGAAAATATGAAAATGGCAGCGGCAAAAGCTCTGGCTGCCTTAGCCAAAAAACCCGTTCCAGACATTGTAAACTTAGCTTACAACGAAAAGAACTTGACTTTCGGACGTACTTATATCATCCCCAAACCTGTTGATCCACGTCTGATTACGACTGTTTCACCTGCTGTGGCTCGGGCGGCAATGGAGTCTGGATTGGCTCAAAAACCCATTACCGATTGGGATGCTTATGAGCTGGAATTGAGCAAAAGATTGGGTCTGGACAATCAATTGATGAAATACATCGTCAATCGTGCCAAGCGTTCACCGAAGCGAGTTGTCTTTGCGGATGCCGAGAATTTGAAGGTTTTGAAAGCCGTTCAACAATCGAAAGATGAAGGGATTTGTACGCCAATCTTGTTGGGCGATGTCAAAAAAATAAAAGGGATTATTGAAGCCAATAGCCTTGATTTGTGCGATGTAGAGATTATTGATACACGCTCTGCTGAGATGGTTGAACGTTTGAAAACTTACGGAGATTTGTTTTTTGAAAAACGTAAACGCAAAGGTTACAATCAATACGAAGCCCACAAACAGATGCAAGTTCGCAGTTATTTTGGCTCAATGATGGTTGAAACGGGTGATGCAGATTGCGTAATTTCGGGTTTAACTCGTAACTATCCTGATGCCATTCGTCCCGCTTTACAGATTATTGGTCGTGAAGATGGCGTAAAAAAAGTATCGGGTATGTATATTTTATTGACCAAAAAAGGTCCGATATTTTTCTCAGATACGACGGTGAATTTCAACCCAACGGTGGAAGATATTGTAGAAATAACGGAACTTACTGCCAAAGCCGTTGAGCAGTTTAATCTGAAACCAAGAATTGCACTTTTGACGTATTCAAACTTCGGAACTGCCAATGGTGAAGATGCTTTGAAGATGCGTGAGGCAACGGTAATTTTGCAGAAAAAACACCCTGAAATGATTGTAGAAGGCGAAATGCAAGCCCATTTAGCTTTTGATAATGAGTTAATTAAAGAGAATTATCCCTTCTCAAAACTCGCCGAAGAAGGAGCAAATACCTTGATTTTCCCCAATCTTTCTGCCGCAAATATTGCGTATAATTTACTGAAAGAAACCTCTGATATTGAATACATTGGACCGATTTTGTTGGGTCTGAAAAAACCCGTTTATGTGCTACAATTAGGTTCGTCCGTGCGTGAGATTGTGAACATGGTAGCGATTGCCGTTGTGGAGGCACAGGGGAAGTGAGGTTGTAGGTATGAGGTCGTAGGTTTTAGGTATGAGGTTTTAGGTATGAGATATGAGGTAACAAAAAAAACGTGAGCTTAATATATCAAGTTCCCGTTTTGTTTTTATTTTAAAAAAAATGTACGCCCCTAAATCCTCATACCTACGACCTCATAATTAATACCTAAAACCTATTCCAACAAATCTCCCAAAATAGCCAAATACTTGCCATACCATCTTGATTCCATATCTTGATAACGATGATAATTACCTTTGATGAAGTTTTGTACGATGGGTTTTAATCGTCCAAATCGTTGTTTGGACAGTTCACTTCGTACTTTATAGTGTTCTGAAATTGACTTTAATGAGTATATATAAGGCTCTAATTCTGGGTAATTATGTTGAAGATAATTGAGTAGATTATTATAAAAAATGCTTTTTTCAAGCAGTGGGGCTATTTTTAGATTTCTTGGACGAGAAAATCGAGAAGAAAATTCCACTTTTTCTACATTGCGTTGAATGATACCAACCTGTTGATTTTCGTGTTGTCTATACAAAACCAAGGCTTCGTTTAGGAGTCCAATTTTATTATTGAGAGACCCCAAAATTCCAATCCAACCATCGTGAATAAAATCTGGATGAATGTCCGTTGGAAAAGGAATAGCACACTTGGCAAAACCTTGTCGCATGGCGATTGTGCAGCCCGTTACCCGATTTCCTTGTAATAATAATTCAAAGGCTTTTCCATTTTCCCAGTCCGTGATTTGTTCTTCCCACAAACGAACTTTATCCCAAAGCGAAGAACCCAAATCATTCAATTGTTCATCTACCATTCGTGCATTTGAACAAACGACTTCCTTATCAGGATTTTCTTCTAAATATCGAACTAATTTCTCAATTTTCTGAGGCATCCAAAAATCATCTTGGTCGCACAGAAAAATTATATCTCCCGTACAAAGCCTGACAGCATACTCAAAATTTTTGATGGTTCTGAGGGCGGGTTTATTCTGAAAGAATTTGATGGGTAACTTAGCAGAAAAATCTTGAATGATTTGGATAGTATTATCAGTGGAATCATCATCGCAAATAATGATTTCATCTACTACAAGTGTTTGATTTTCAATACTTTGCAATTGTTCTTTGAGAAATTTATCGCCATTGTGCGTACAAAGAGCGACAGAGATTTTTGGAAATATGTTCATATTGATTAGTGGTTACTATAAAGACTTTTCTCATACCTTCAGAGAGTTTTTGAGATAGCCAAACTTATTAATATGCGATTTCCAAAAATCAAATTCATATCTTTCCCAAGCATGGCATCCAAAGGGAAGTTCCTGGTTATTGAGGTCAAAACATAGGGAAGGTTCTGTCTCGAAAGCGAAAGATAAGGCTTCTTTGACAGACGGCGTTTTGATATTTTTTTGATAACGATTTACTTCAACACCCCAAAAAACATCTTCGTTCAATCTAAAATCATCATGTTCTAAATAATACGAAATGGCTTTTTTATGTTGTTGAATTGCTTTCAGAAATTTATCAACTTTTCTCAAAGAAAATCCACCATTTCCCACAGCATTTGCTCGAATAATATCCCGATATGCCACACCATTTTCATGCTTTAATTTGAACCAAAGAGCGATTTTTTGTTTCCAATAAAACAAAGTTTTATTAATTTCTTGCGTAGAAATCCAAGGAGCTCCCACATAATCGTACCCTTTTTTACACCAAGCTAATAAATCATCTTTGAACACAAACGAATCTAATTGATAAATCATAATATACTGATAATCAGAGAATTGCTGATAAAAATCAGATGAAAGCATCATCCTATTATAAGAGTTTACGCTCTTGAAATAATTATCATTAAGACTTTTTGTGATGATGTCTGGGTATCTTTCTGTCAAAATATCAACGTTTAAAGATACTGGTTTAATAATACACACGGGGTAATGCCCCAATATATTCATACACTGTTGCAGAGAAATTTTCTCAAGCTCAGACAAATCAGTCTGATACACAGGAATCACTATACAAACCTCTTTTTTCAAAACAATAAATTTTTAAAATATTAAATATTTAAGTGGTTATTTTAATAGAATTTCAAAAGGAAACGACCTTTCGTATTCCGCATAATCTTAAAATTAAGGCAACATATCCATCAAGGCTTCCCATTGAGGGTACATTTTGGGAGCATCAAAATCAGCGGCTCTTTGACGCATTATTTCTTGATTGATTTTGATGCGTCCTTCCATCAAATCAATCATCGTGTTCACTAAATCTTCGACATTCCAGCTGTTCACAACCGCTCCCATGCCTTCTCGCATAATGTCCACGACTCCACCCGAATTGAAGGTAACGATGGGCTTTCCCAGATAAGCGGCTTCAACGTTTACCATCCCGAAGGTTTCTTCGTGTGAGGGTAGTAAAAAGGCGTTTGCCAGATCAAAATAATCGTAATAATCTTTGTTTAATGCCCCTGTGAGGACAATATTGTTGTATTGGTAATAAGCTAATTCTTTTCTAAAAAAGTATTCTGAGGCATTTTCTGTACCACCTCCCATCCAAATAAAGAAACAATTTTTGTTACGTTCTTTCATCAATCGGATAATCGTCGGAATGTAGTCAATGCCTTTTCGATAAATCAAACTTCCCGACATTGCCCATACATAGGCATCAGGCGGAATATTCAGTTTGGTTTTGAGAACCATTTTGTTACTCTCAGAAGGAACGATACTTTGTAAATCTATGGAAGGATAAAGGAGTTGAATATTGTTTGCTCCCATGATTTTGAGAGATTTTCGTCCTGTTTCCGACAAACAAATAGTCATTTCCGCTTTGAGCATATCTTGAATTTCCGTTGCTAAAACTGATTCGTAAAGCAAGTACGGCATTTCAGAGATATGCGAGATGATTTTTACGCCTAACTTTTGAGCCAATTTAGCAAAATTTCCCGAATGATTCGTGTTCAAGTACCAGTAATCAAACTTAAATTTACGATGAATTTTTATAATATTTTGCTCATATACCGAATAACCCAACTTTGTCAATAGTTTATATGCCTGATTTTTTAGCCCAGCATTATGAAAAGGAGTTGTATAATAAGGAATATAAGGAGGCAGCGTATCTTTAAGCGTTCCTACTTTATCGCAATAAACCGCTACTTGAAATTTATCTTGATTAAGGTTTTGAAATATATTCCACAACAGCATCTCTGAGCCTGTTCTACCTCCGTGTGGGGTAAAAAAAAGTATTTTTTTCATAAAATATTACTTCAATAAATTTGTGATGGCAGATGCTATTTTTTCAAATTCAAAACGTTCATAAACATCTTGCATCATCTTGGTAATCTGAGGGTTACATAAATTTCCGATACTTCCCTCGTGGGTATGATTGAGCTTCCGATTGGGCAAATATGTACCTGAGTTTATCTCATTTCCGATAATTTTGTATGCTTCTCGAAACGGGACTCCTTGTAAAACCAGTTCATTAACCCTTTCTACCGAAAACAGCATATCGTACTTCTCATCCGCTAAGATATTATCTTTTAATTCGAGATTAGATACCATAAAATAACTCATGTCCAAGCAATTTAGAATCTCATCAAAAGCGGGCATCAAAATCTCCTTCAAAATCTGCATTTCACGATGATAACCCGAAGGTAGATTTCCCATAACTAACTGAATTTCATTGGGTAAACCTTTCAAACGATTAGATTTCCCTCTTAATAATTCTGCCACATCTGGATTTTTTTTGTGGGGCATAATTGAACTTCCCGTGGTCATTTCATCGGGTAATTTGATGAAGCCAAAGTTCTGAGAATTATACAAACAAATATCCATAGCCATTCTTGAAAGCGTTGAGGCTATCTGGGAAATGGCGGTTATGGCAAATAATTCCGTCTTGCCACGGGACATTTGGGCATAGACCACATTGTAGTGAAGTTCTTGAAAACCAAGTAGTTCCGTGGTCATTGTGCGGTTCAATGGAAATGAAGAACCATAACCTGCACCCGAACCTAAGGGATTTTTATTGGCGATTTTGTAAGCCGTTTGTAGCATTTCCATATCATCCACCAAACTTTCGGCATACGCCCCAAACCATAATCCAAAACTGGAAGGCATGGCGATCTGGAGGTGAGTATAACCTGGCAAAAGTACGTCTTTGTACTTATCACTTGATGAAATTAACAATTCAAAAAGACGATTACTTGCCTCCGCAACTTCCTGCAAACGTGAGCGAGTGAAGAGTTTTAAATCCACCAAAACCTGGTCATTGCGTGAACGTCCAGAGTGAATTTTCTTGCCCGCTTCGCCCAATTTACGAGTCAAAAGCAATTCTACTTGTGAATGTACATCCTCAATTCCTTCCTCAATAATGAAGTTTCCAGATTGAATTTCAGCATAGATATTTTTTAGTTCTACCTGAATACCAACCAGTTCTGATTTTTCTAACAGCCCAATACTTTCGAGCATTTGGGTATGTGCCAATGAACCCAAAACGTCAAATTGTGCGAGGAGTAAATCAAATTCGGGGTCACGCCCGACGGTAAATTTTTCTATTTTTTCGTTTACCGAAACGTTATCTTTTTGCCAGAGTTTGCTCAATGTTTTTGTTTTTAAATTCTACTATCCAAATATCTCCTCTCCCGATAAATCCAATTCTGTAAATAATTTAGAAACAACTTTTTCCTTCTCTAAACAATAAGAATGAAGAATAAAACGCTTATTTTCAAGTATATACACCTCAATTATTCGATTGGCTAAATCTACAATCCAGTATTCTTGAACACCATGAAATTCGTAGGCTTGCATTTTTTTACCTCTATCATTTTTCCCTGTACTCGGTGATAATATTTCAACTACTAAATTTGGCACACCTTCTACGATACCCTCATCTGTTAGAATACTTTTGTTTTCTTCGGAAATGAACAATAAATCAGGTTGAAAATAATTGTTTTCATCCAAATACACATCCAGAGGAGCATAAAGAACTTCGCCTAATTTTTTATTCAAGACAAATGTTTGGAGTTTCAGATAAATTCTTCCTGATGCTCGTTGATGTTCAAAATGGGGGGATGATTTTTTCACAATTTCTCCGTCGATAAGTTCGTAATAGTGGTTTTCGTCCAAGTTTTCCATCTTGCGGAAATCTTCGACAGTATATTTTTCTTCTTCGATTAATAATTCCATGATTTTAATCTGTTTAATTTTTATTCAAAGATAATTACAAAATCACTCTCCCCAACATCTTGATATACAAATCAATCCCCTCCTCAATCTCGCTCAAATAAATAAATTCATCCGCCGTATGTGAGCGTTCTGAATGCCCTGGACCCATTTTTAGGGATTGACAATTCAGCACGGCTTGGTCAGAAGTGGTGGGTGAACCATACGTTGTTCTGCCCATCGAAATCCCTGCCTGCACGATGGGATGTTGCTCTGAAATAGACGATGGTTTTAAACGAATAGAACGTGGAACTGCCTCAGAATCAATGTTTTGACGGATAGTTTCGAGGGTTTCTTCTAATGAATATTGCTCCGTAACTCGACAATCAATCGTGAAAGTGCAAGTGTCTGGCACCACATTATGTTGTTTACCCGCATCGATAATGGTTACCGACATTTTCATTTTTCCCAACACTGGCGAGACCTTCGGAAATTCATAATTTTGAATCCAATTGATGTCTCGGAGGGCTTTGTAAATGGCGTTGTCTCCCTCCTCACGGGCAGCGTGTCCTGCCTTTCCGTGGGCGGTACAATCAACAACCATCAAGCCTTTTTCGGCGATTGCTAAGTGCATTTGCGTAGGTTCGCCAACGATGGCAAAATCTATTTCGGGTAAATCATTTTCTTTAAATAATAACTCCAAACCATTCGCTCCCGAAATTTCCTCTTCTGCCGATGCCACGAATAACACGTTGAATTTCAAGTCATTACGGTTATAAAAACAATAAAACGTAGCCAATAAACTCACCAAACATCCACCCGCATCATTACTGCCCAAACCGTAGAGTTTTCCCTCTTTTTCTAATGGCTCAAAAGGGTTTAAAGTCCACGAAGGATTGGGTTTTACGGTATCGTGATGAGAATTGAGAAGGACAGTTGGCAGTTCGGGATTGAAATGTTTATTTCTTGCCCAAAGGTTGTTAATTTTTCTTCGGAAGGGTATATTTCTTTCTCTGAAAAACTCTTCGAGAACATCACCCGTTAAATTTTCTTCACGGCTAAATGACTGTTTAGCAATGAGTTGCTTCAACAGAATAATGGCATCTTGGGTTATTTGTTGTTGTAAAGTCATTTTTTGTAGGTATGGGATATGAGGTCGTAGGTATGAGGTAACTTTTAGGTATGAATTATGAGGTCGTAGGTATCTTTTACCTTATAATTTATATCTACGACTTCATACCTCATAATTCATACCTACGACCACATACCTAAAACCTCATACCTAAATTTCCAATGTCATTTCGTCTCGCCAACTGATTTATCCACTCTTCTGGAATTTGCTCAAAGCCATAAAACAGCCCAGCCATTCCGCCCGTGATTGCTCCAATGGTATCAGCATCATCGCCTAAATTAACAGCTTTTAGTACAGCATCTTTAAAATTATCGGTTGTCAAAAACGCCCAAAGGCTTGCCTCCAAAGTATGTAAAACGTAGCCCGAAGAATAAATATCTTGTTCTGGGATTCTGGAAATATCATCGAACAAAATTCGGTTGTAAAGTTCTATTTCTGAGGATTTTACATCTATTAAATGAAGATAATCTCGAACAATATTTTGAGTTTCGGAATAGGCAATACATTTGTCTTTACCAGCCAATAATTGTATCACAAACTCCACCGCAAAGAAGCATCCAATCACCGAACGGATGTGTGAATGGGTTACGCCCGAAACTTCCTTAGTGATACAAAAGCGTTCATCAATAGATTTATCTTGCAGGTAAATTGCCAAAGGCAAAATCCGCATTAACGAGCCATTTCCGTTGGAATAATCATCGCATTCACCTGATTTTAAGGCAGATACACCTTTGGCTACTTTATCCAAGGCATTGCGGGTGGCAACGCCCATATCAAAAATATCACCGTGGGGAGTCCAATAATTATATTGATACCACTGGCAAAATTTCTTGCCTAATTCCTCAATATCATACCCTTCAATCAGTTGTTCCACCAACAAAAATGACATCGAACTATCATCCGACCACGTGCCTGCGGGTTGGTGGTGCGTACCGTATTCTCGCATTCCAATTACAGGATTTGCCTGCAAGTGTTTGCGGCTCATAAATTCAACTGGAACGCCCAAAGCGTCGCCGATTGCTATGCCAAAAAGTAAGCCTTTGGTGTGCATTTGTGGAGGGATTTCTTAGAATTTTAGTTCTTCGGGAAGGGAGAAATATGTAAAATAATGTTCGTATCGTAAAGTATTGCCATCTTAATTATCTAATGATTTCAAGGCTTTTTCAAACTCTTCATCAGTCAATTTGATAATTCCTGACATTTTAATATTTTTACTTTCGTACTTGATTTTTTTAGCCCATTTATCTATTCCCCCTGCCTATAAAATTTCACTTGCTGAGATAATATTTGATTTTCTTCCTACCATTATAATTGAGGTTTTAAGTTTATGTACAAATATACAAATTGTTTTAGGTTTTGAGGAATAACTCCTGTAAAAGTCCATCCATCGCCTAAATCAGGGCAGTTTGCCTCCCTCTCTTGCAAGGTAAACGTCTCTTTTTTTTAAAACGAATGACCAAAATTCGTCTATTTGTACCCGTTCCAAGTGCATATTTTGTTCTAAATAATCACTTATCAGTGAAACGTGTTGGGCGGCTTTGACTATCCACTTTCTTTGGGTAATTAGGCTTATACCATCGGTTCGTTGAATCGCCCGTTGTCCTTTCCCTTCGGATAAGTCTTTGAGAACTCGTATGATAAGTGAAAAATCATGTCGAAGGTCATAAAAAAAAGTTCCTTTAGTAAGAACCCAGCGGTTCTTGCAACCGTTACAGTAAATTTGATTATTTTTACGACTCAATATGCAGATGTTGCCAATACCAATTTGATTATGATACTTACAATTCTCGTTTTCACAGTATTGCAATGCTCTATATTTGTCAAAGTCTATTTCCATGAGACGAATATACTATACATAAATTAATAACTCAGTGCCAGAAATTAACGTATCACAATATTTAGAAAAATCAGGAGTTA
>JAYUOX010000003.1:0-21192 GCA_043760595.1 Cytophagales bacterium | reverse complement strand
GTTTGATTATGGATAAAAATTACAACATTGTGGCTCGTCCGTTTCAGAAGTTTTTTAATTTGGAAGAACCTGAAAATAAAATTGTTCCAAATGAATCTTTTGAAGTTTATGAAAAAATGGATGGTTCTTTGGGAATTTTGTATTGGGTTGATAGTCAGTGTTTTATCGCTACTCGTGGGTCATTCATGAGTGAACAAGCACAGGTAGCTACCGAGATGTTACATACAAAATATGCGGAGGTAATTCCACTTTTAGATAAATCAAAAACCTATTTATTCGAGATTATTTATCCCGAAAACCGTATTGTTTTGGATTATGGAAATGAGCGAAAATTGGTTTTGTTGGCAATTATTGATACAGAAACAGGTACAGAAATTCCCGTAGAGACGTTTCAAGAAACGTCTTCGCAAGAACAATCTTCACATGAAACGTCTTCGCAAGAACAGTTTTTCCCAATCGTCAAACGATATGATGGCTTGAATGATTTATCGAAGTTGAAACTGTTAGAGGAAGACAATAAAGAAGGATTTGTCGTAAAGTTCAAGAATGGATTTCGATTGAAAGTAAAATTTGAAGAATACCAAAGACTCCACCGAATCGTAACACAAGTATCAAATCAGGATATTTGGGAGTTTTTGAAGGACGACAAAGATTTTGGTCTTTTGTTAGATAGAGTTCCTGACGAATTTTATGATTGGGTAAAAGAAACTAAAACTCAATTATTGGAAAAATATTCCGAAATTGAGATTCAATCCAAACGTGATTTCAAGGTTTTGGAAAACAGAAAAGAAACAGCTTTGTATTTTCTGGAATGCCAATATCCATCAGTAATGTTTAAAATATTGGATGGGCAAAGTTATGGTGAAGTAATCTGGAAAATGATTAAACCAGACTATCAGAAGCCATTTATTAAGTTGGCACGCAGATGATGCTGATTTTCAAACGCAGATTTACGCAGATTTTTTTTCAAGAAGTTACGATTTTTGAAAACTTCTTAGGGCTTGATTTTAAAAAATCTGCGAAAATCTGCGTTGCCACAGGCATCTGCGTCATCTGCGTGCCATCTTAAACCCGAAATACAATGAACATAATCTTCAAATCCATAGTAGGCAGTCAAGCCTACGGAACAAATACTGCGGGGTCAGACACTGACTTCAAGGGCGTGTATGTGCAAGCCACCCGTGAGTTGGTGGGCTTTGGGTATAAGGAACAAATTGAAATATCGAAGGATGAATGTTATTATGAAGTTCGACGGTTTCTGCAATTGCTCAAATCCGCTAATCCTACGATGTTGGAATTGCTTTTTATGCCCGAAGACTGTATCATCGAAAAGCATCCAGCCTTTGATTTGATTCTCGAACATCGTCATAAGTTCTTGACAAAGAAATGCTTACATTCTTTTGGCGGTTATGCCGTTGCCCAAATCAAGAAGGCAAGAGGACTTGACAAAAAGATGAATTGGGAAAAAGAAAGAATGGTCAGAAAGTCTTTGATGGAGTTTTGTCATGTCTATCAAAATGGAAAAACGAAACCCTTAGAAACCTTTTTATCGGAAAATAATATCAATGAAAAAGACTGTGGATTGGTCGGGTTGTCGCATTTTAGAGATTGTTACGCCCTCTATCACGACCCTTCGCAAACAAGAGATTACAGAGGAATCGTATCTAAAAATGGCGATAATATCAAACTTAGTTCCGTGCCAAAAGGGGAGAAGGATTTGACGGTTTTGCATTTCAATAAAGACGGATATTCAACGCATTGCAAGGATTATTTACAATATACCGATTGGCTAAAAAACCGCAATACGCAACGCTACGTGGATATTGAGACGCACGGACAGCAAATTGACGGCAAAAATCTGTTACATTGCAAGCGACTCTTGGACATGGCGTTGGAAATTGCCGAACAAAAAACCATCACCGTCAGACGACCCAATGCCCAAAATTTATTGAAAATCAGAAGAGGAGAGATCAATTTGGAACAATTCATGGAAAAAGCCGAAAATGATATTTCAAGATTGAGTGCTTATTTTGAAAAAAGTGATTTACCCGATGATGTAGATGATGATTTTGTGAATGAGTTGTTGTTGGAGGTACGAACTTTGTCTGAATCAGGATGAAAGGATTTTAGGATTTATAGGATTGTATCATTATATTTTTTCAATCCTGTAAATCCCAAAATCTAATAAATCCTGATTCAGAAAAAATTAATCCATGAAAACAGTCCTAATCCTACGGGGTCTCCCAGCAAGCGGGAAATCTACGTATGCCAAAAATATTTTAGCCGAAAATCCACACGCTTGGAAACGCCTCAACAAAGACGAACTCCGTGCGATGTTGGATGATTCGCTGCATAGTTATCCCAACGAAGATTTCGTGAGGCGTGTCCGTGATATGATGTTACGGGAGGCTCTGAAAGATGGCAAACACGTGGTGATTGATGATACTAATTTATCAGAAAGTGCCGTTGCTCGTATTAAACAGGTAGTAGATAATTATTGCAACGAAACGGGTCAAAAAGTGCAAATCCGGTTCAAGGATATGGAAACGACTTTGGAAGAATGTTTGGAAAGAGACAAAATCCGTGAGAAAAAGGTGGGTGATGAAGTCATTATGAAGATGTATAAACGCCACATCATGCAGGACGAACGAGGTCCACATTATCAAGAACAAGACGATACTTTACCGCCCGCCATCCTCTGTGATTTGGACGGCACACTCGCCATCATCCACGACAGAAGTCCCTTCGATTCTCAGCGTTGCGAGCGAGATTTATTGAATATACCGATTGCGGAAATTCTGAAAACGTACCACGAAAAAGGTGTAAAAATTATCTTCATGTCGGGGCGAGAAGAACATTCAAGAAGCCAAACGATGAACTGGTTGATTTACAACAAAATCTCGTATAATGCCTTGTATATGCGTAAGATGGGCGACCAACGGAAGGATTCTATCATCAAAAAAGAATTGTACGAAGCTCATATCCGAGGACAATTCTTCGTACAATTCGTCTTGGATGACCGTAACCAAGTAGTCGATTTATGGCGTTTGGAGCTTGGATTACCCTGTTTGCAGGTTAATTATGGAGATTTTTGACAGTTATTGGTTATTAGTTACAAAAAGTGCCGATTCGGAATTATTCGTTCCCAATCGGCACTTTTTATTTTGTTGATATTTTGTTTATTTGGTTCTCTGATAATTTTTGTGGATTTATGTAAAATAAAGGGTTTCATCAATCATAAGTATTTGATTATCAGACCTGACAGGTTTTTAAAACCTGTCAGGTTTCGCAACCAAAACTGTCAGTGAACAGTTATCAATTAACTGTTCACTGATAATTGTTAATTGAATTAAGCTGCCTTCTTCATTTTATGAAAAACCGTCCGTTCAAACTTCTCACGAGCATACGGTAGCGTAATATTGAGATGCTTAATTTCTGTCTGAGACGGCAGCTCAAACATGGCATCCGTAATGATAGATTCACAAATTGAACGCAAACCTCTTGCCCCCAATTTATATTCCATGGCTTGATCCACGATGTATTCCAAAGCCGCTTTCTCGAAAGCTAAATCAATGCCTTCCATCTTAAAGAGTTTGTGATATTGCTTCGTAATGGCGTTTTTGGGGTCAGTCAGAATCGTCAACAATGTCTCCCTGTTCAAAGGATTCAGATACGTAACTACGGGCAAACGACCCAACAATTCGGGAATCAAACCAAATGATTTCAGGTCTTGTGAAGTTACATATCGCATCAAGTGATTATCTTCAAATTCTTCAAAGAAATTATCATCCGAACTAAACCCAATGGGCTGAGTATTTAGGCGTTTGGAGATATGTCGTTGAATTCCGTTGAATGCTCCTCCGCAAATAAAAAGGATATTTTCGGTATTTATCGGAATCATTTTTTGGTCAGGGTGCTTCCGTCCTCCTTGCGGTGGGCAGTTTACGACTGACCCTTCTAATAACTTCAAAAGAGCCTGTTGCACACCCTCGCCCGATACGTCACGGGTGATGGACGGATTATCGGATTTACGAGCAATTTTATCAATTTCATCAATAAAAACGATGCCCATTTCTGCCTTAGCTACATCATAATCAGCCGCTTGAAGCAATCGAGTCAAGATACTTTCTACGTCCTCACCCACATAACCCGCCTCGGTTACGACAGTGGCATCAGCAATACAAAATGGCACTTGGAGCATCTTGGCGATGGTTCTTGCCATGTAGGTTTTGCCCGTTCCTGTTTCGCCAACCATGATAATGTTCGATTTTTCAATCTGGATATCATCATCTTTGGTTTTGGGTTGCATCAATCTTTTGTAATGATTATACACCGCAACGCACAAATGACGTTTTGCCTCGTCTTGCCCAATCACGTACTGGTCAATATACGCCTTCATGTCGATAGGCTTAATGACCTGAAATTTAGGGGCTTTTTTACGTCTTTGTTGCTCAGAATGCAGTTCTGTCTGGACAACTTGATAGGCTTGCGACACGCAATCACTACAAATATGCCCGTCCATTCCCTCCATCAACATCGGAACTTCTTTTTGAGCACGCCCGCACAGGACGCAATAAGGTTGTTGTTGTTTCATATCGTTTTAGCATTGGGCATTGAGCCGTGAGCTATGAGTTTTTTCAGACCACAAAATTAGTTAATTCTAAACGAAAAATGCTTACGACTTTGTGGAAAGACGTAAGCATTTTTCGTTCAATTATTCTCATAAACTCATAATTTCCAGCCATTATCCTAAATATCGTATTTTTCAGATTTCTATTCAAACTCTTCCAACAACCACAAAATCTGTTCCACATCAACACTCCCATCTATCTGAATATCAGCTTGTTCGTAATACTGAATGCGGTTATCATAACGTTTTTGTATGTTTGCTAAAAGGTCATTTTGTGTTTGTTTTTTATCAATCAAAGGACGATTATTGGCATCCGATTTTTGGATTCTTTTCAGTAAATCTTCGGGTGAAACATTCAAGAAAATACTCGTGCCATTGGCTTTGATAAAATCTATGCCGCCATGAAAACACGGCATTCCTCCACCCGTTGCCACAATTAGTTTCTGATTGGGTTTAATACTTCTCAAAATCTTATTTTCAATCAAACGAAAATACTCTTCGCCCTTATATTTGAAGATTTCAGCGATAGTCGCAATTTCTTGATTTTCGATCAAATCGTCAGTGTCAACAAACTGATAATCAAGGCGTTTGGCGAGTTGTCTGCTCAATGTGCTTTTGCCCGACGAAGGCATACCGATTAGAAAAATGTTTTTCATTTGATAGAGTTGTAGATTTTTTCAGCTAATTCCTCTTGTTTTTCTACTTTCAAAAAAGAGATTTTTGATAAAATTAAACTCTGCCTAATCGTTGTTATTTTGTTACAACGAATTTCACTATTTAGAGGTAGAGAATTTGTTAAATCTCTGTTATCAAGAACAAATGAGAATGGCGTACTCCTAATCAAAGATGTAATAGGAGCAATCAGATAGTCATTATCAAGATTATTTGAAACATCATTGCTAACAATAATTGCAGGGCGAATTTTACTCTGTGAAAAATTATCCGAATACGGGTAAGGCACTTTTACAATATCTCCTCTTTTGTACCTTGGCATGGCTATTTATCTTTTAAAAATTCATCCCAATGGTCATTTTCAGGAGCGTTCCAGATTTCACCAAATGATTCAGTTGCTAAAATATACAACTCATCTTTTGATTTATTCTTAATTTTTATTTCCTTCTCTAATGCCTCCAATTCTTTCTTATGGTCTTTCATCCAATGATAAACTCCCAATTGCTCATTTTTAGGTAATGTCTGAAAAGCCGTAATGAAAATTTGTGCTGTTGCAGTTTGCATAGTTTTATTATTTTAAAGTCTCTAAAATCTCATTTTTCTCAGGCACATCCGAATGCGACCATTTTCCTACCACAACGCCATCTTTTATTAACCACAGTGAAGGATTAGCTCGGGCGATGGTTTTCAAAACCTTGGTGTCGGCACTCAATGCGGGTACGCCCAACTGAAACCTATGACGAAGATTTTCGACTTCTTCCGTGGTCGAACCACTTGCTAACCAGACAGTTACATCGGTCTTTTCTAAACTCTTTGCCAATTCACGGATTTTGTCCATGTCGTCCGTACTTGCTTTGGCTACTACGGGAATAATAATAATGAGTTTTTTACCTATAAAACTTTCGGCTCTGTAGTCAGTCGAATCACCATCTTTCCAGAGGTTATAGTCCGTAATTTTAGCTTTAGCTTCGTCTGCATTTAGCGTAATCATTTCCTTGAATTTGTACGTGGTATCTGTTGGCATATCTTTCAAATCAAGGATTTTGCCGTCTTTTTCGTACTTGTACATAAACCGTAAAGGCTCAGAAGGCTTCATATTTTTTGGAATATCTTGACCAATTGCATACGGAAGTCCATCGTAAGGAGGATTAAATTTGATGGCATAAATCGCTAAAAATGCACAAAAAATAATCGACATTCCAACTAAAATTCCCGTTTTTTTGTCTGCAAAAACATGACGTTGCCAAAGGATAATCAAGATAAAAAACATTAAGACCATGTCCTTTGAGAAGGATGTCCACGGTTTTAATTTGATGGTTTCGCCGAAACATCCGCAGTCGGTTACTTTGTTGAAATAAGCCGAATAGAAAGTCAAGAAACCAAAGAAAATAACGGTGGCTAACAATATCCAAGAGGAGGTTTTTAGTTTGTATTGCACCAATAAACATACGCCTAAAACCAGTTCCAAGGCACACAAAAAGATGGAAAGATACAAGGCATAAGGAACCCAGAAGTGCCAAAAACCTGCCATGAAGGGGAAATCAGTAGCAAAAACATCGAAATATTCTTCGAGTTTGATTTCAGTACCAACGGGATCGTTGAGCTTAATCAGCCCCGAAAAAATAAAGATAATACCAACAAAAATTCTGGAAAAATGAGCTAAAAATTTCATAAAATAAACTTGAAAATTGTGGAATTTGAAAATTTGAAGATGAACAGTAAGATATTTTTAATTGTAAAAGTAATAGTTGAATTTTTAAAGGGTTGTTAATAAAAAGTTAAGAGGTACTTTTCCCTAATCGGTTACGCACCCCGCCCAACCCCTAAAACCTAACCCCTAATTTTAATCATACAAAAAACCGCATAATTCATCATATCCTGGTAATTAGCCTCCACGCCCTCCGACACCAAGGTAACCCCTTGATTATCTTCGATTTGTTTGGTTCTAAAAATCTTCATCAAAATTAAATCTGTCATTGAACTCACCCGCATATCACGCCAGGCTTCGTCATAATCGTGATTCTTATCTTTTTGTAAACTCAATGTTGCTTCGACTTGTTCATCGTATAAATCACTCAATTCTTGTTCCGAAAATTCATTTTGCTCAGAATTTTCCAACTTTTTTTGAATTAAAGCAATTACACAATAATTGATAATCCCGATGAATTCGCCTTCAATGCCATCCTCAATTTTTTGAACGCCTTTTTCTTGAATAGAACGAATGCGTTGGGCTTTGATAAATATCTGGTCGGTCAAACTCGGTAAACGCAAAATCCGCCAAGAAGTGCCATAGTCCTTGTTTTTCTTGATGAATAAGTTTCTGCAAATGGAGATTATCTGTCGGTATTCTGTTTCTGTTTTGGTCATGTTTTTAGGTAGTAGGTAGTAGGTATGAGGTATTAGGTAAAAGGTATGAGGTAGTAGGTAGTAAGTATGAGGTTGTAGTTTTACGAATGTGATTGAGAATTTAGAAGGGGGCTTCATTGACCTTTAAAATTTTCTACCTCATACCTACTACCTCATACCTACAACCTTATACCTACGACCTCACACCTACGACCTTATACCTTGTACCTAATTAAGAAAGCACAAAAGTACTCAACGTTTTATAGACATCATTGATGTTTTCGCCTTTGCGGAAATCTTTTTGGATAGGATTATCAGAGCCTTTTATCCAAATCAAAATCTCCGCATCAAGGTCAAGAAGACTCGCAGAGCGTTTTGAAAAGTAATTGATTGACTTATAGGGAATCGTCATAAAATTCACTTTTGAGCCTGTAACGCCTTGTTTATCTACCAAAATCAATCTTTTGTTCGTAAAAACAAACATATCCCGAATCAGTTTGAAAGATTTAATAATAGTTTCGCCATCAATCAAAATTGGGGCGAACTCGTTAGCGACAGATTCAGAGGAAACTTCCGTTGAGTTTCCGAGTAATGCGTTTAAAAGTCCCATGAGGTTGTATGTAAATTGTTGATTTTTATGTAAAAATACGGCTGTGGTTTGGGATTTGCAATAAAACACGAAAAGGTAAGAAATAGAATTTTTGTTGTCTCATGCTTCTTTTTTCATAATAATCATTTCCAATCCCCATTCTGCAGGTATTCTATCTTTCTGAGAGCCTGGGTATGTTTAAATTCGGATAGTCCCTTAAAGTACTAATCACCAATCACTATTTACTAATCACTGCCTAACATAGGGGTAAGTAATCATTTGATTGTCTTCCATTTATAGTTCTGAAAAGATTGAATTTTAAAGACATTTTGCCCTAAATGAATCAACATTTCTACACCACATTTTTTTAGATAAACACTTGATTATCAATTTATTAATACCTAAAAATTATTGCCCAAAAACTAAACACAAATTTATTTTGTTAATGAGGTGTTAAATCTCTTGCGAAGATAAGTTTTTGTAGTAAGTTTGACAGGATTTCTGTAAAGTGAGTTTGAAGATTTAGTAAATTGATGATTTATTTATCAAAAATGGCTAAATTAATTTTCAAATTTACACATTTTCAAATCACCAAATTGTTTTCAATTTTTAAATTAAATAAAGCCATGAACATCACACAATCCATAAAATTCTTTTCAGCGACTGCGTTGATGAGTCTTGCGTTGGGATGTAGTACCTCAAAGCAAGTTGCCAAGTCTTCAAACGTTGAGGTTTACGATGATCTCTACGCCTCTTCAAACGAGACACGTCCCGCTACATTGGCAAGTCGTGAGCAAGAACAACAAGCTCAGGATGAACGATATTTGAACCAAAATCCTGAATACAGAGGACAAACAAAACCTCAAACACAGGGTACGGACGAATATTATTCACAAAACTGGATAAATTCTCGTCAGTATTATCAAAACCAAAGTCCTTACGGTAATAATAACAGTTGGGGTAATAATGGCTTTGGGAACAATGGTTTCAATGGTGGATGGAACTCGCCCTACAATAATTACGGATGGAATAACTGGGGAAGACCAGGCATTTCACTCAATTTTGGTTACGGCAACGCATGGGGAAATTCTTGGAACTCATGGAATGACCCTTTCAACTCTTATGCCTTTGGTGGCGGAGGTTTCAACTCTTGGGGATATGACCCTTGGGGATGGGGTGGAAGTCGCTGGGGATTCGGAAACGGATTCAACACAGGCTGGAACTCGTGGGGTAGTAACCAGTGGGGTGGATATGGCAATAGTTTTTATGACCCTTGGGGTGGTTGGGGTGGTCGCCGCAACACCGTTATCGTAAATAATTACGGAAGCAATGTAACGGGGGCAAACGGAAATTATAGTAATCCGAATAACGGTGGCAATTATTCTGAGCCTCGCACTCGTAGAGCCTACTCTCAATCATCGAGTAATGGAACGTTCAACAACAATCCTAATGGTTCTACTACGCAGAGAAGTAACAGAAACAGTAGTGGATACAGTAGTGGTGGAAATGATGGATATTATTCACGTCCACAACGTGCCAACAGTACAACCACAACCACAACATCTTCGACTCCTTCCAATAGTAATGCCAATAGAAGTAGCAACAGTTCTTGGGATTGGTCAAACTCTGGTAGCTCAAACAGTGGTAGTCGTAGTTCGTCGTCGTCATCTTCATCAGGAAGTAGCAGTGGTTCGTCATCGGGTGGAAGCTCGTCGGGAGGAAGCAGTGGCACAAGTTCGGGTGGGTCAAGAGGTCCAAGATAATATTAACAAAACATTAACACAAAAAATCCCCTTGAATAGTTATTTAAGGGGATTTTTTCGTTTAAAGTATAGGGGAAGACTTAATTTTAAGTGTCATATTTGTAGAACAGTAATTAGACAAAATAATCCTCTATCATTTTAAATTCATTAAATACATGAGCAAGAGCATTCAATTTACCACCATGTTTTTATTAATAATTTCGATAAAAACATTCGGACAAGATAATAATTTAGACGCTTTGTCCAAACTTTTTTCGCAATCAGTACCCACTGGCTCTGCTCGTATTCAGGCACTTGGGGGCAATCATAGTGCTTTGGGGGCGGACGTAAGTTCGGCGAGTGGCAACCCCGCTGGTCTGGGTTTTTATACTCGGTCTGAATTTAGTTTTACGCCCGCTTTTCAGAGTACAAGCAACAGCACAGCGTATATTGCAACCAACAAAACGACTGCCTCAAAAGATAATTTTAACATTGCCAATATTGGCGTAGTCTTTGGTGGGCAAGAACCATCCTATCGTGACGGGTGGCGAGGTAATTTCGCCATTACGTATTCTCGTCAAAATACGTTTTACAACAACGTTAAATTTGGTGCAAGAAACAATGTCAGTTCCATCGCAGACCAGTTTGCGGAGACCGTAAACGGAGAGGTTTCGGATCGTAATTTAGGATTAAACGATTTCACAGGAGCTGTGGGGCAAGCACCAAATTTTAATTTGGCTCGTCATCTGTATTATTGGTCTTTTTTGATTGCAAGTAAGAAAAATGCTACGCAAGGAGACTTAGGTTTTTTAGCAACAGAGGGTTCTAATGTTACAGACCAACAATATGATTTTGAATCAACGGGGCGTTCAAGCCAGTGGAATATATCCTACGGTGGAACTGCTAACGAAAAAGTGTACTTGGGGGTTGCATTAGCTATTCCAAGTTTTAGATATGAGGCTACTTCGACGTATAATGAAGACAATGTCAATAGCCGTCAGTTTAGCGGGCTTACTCAAAGTAAAATTTATTCTACCAGTGGCAGTGGCATCAATCTGAGTGCTGGCATAATCGTTAAACCCAACGATATGTTAAGATTTGGTTTGTCTTTGACTACACCCACTTGGTATGATGTAGATGAAACATTTAGTTCGTCTTTGCGGGCTGACGTAAACACCGCTCAGATTGGACAGCCCAATGGAGGAATTGTGTTGCCCAATGCCAATGATGCCAATACGCTCAACGTCATTAATACCTTAAAAAGTAAAGGTTATTCAATTGTGGAGAAGAATGGAGATAGATTTTTGGGAGGAGTTCCAACGCTCAATTCGCCATCGGTTGAAGCAACGTACCAGTTGCGGACACCTTTCAAAGCTAATTTAGGAGCGGCTTTTTTCTTCAAAAAGAAAGGTTTTATTTCTGCTGATGTAGAATATTTAGCCTACAAAGGAATAGACATGAAATCCGAAGATAGCGACCCCTACTATGCAGATTACACAGGGTTTGTTCGCAGTGATGTAGTTAACGTCTTGAACTTTAAAGTAGGTGGAGAATACCGCTCTGGGGCTGTGAGTTTCAGAGGAGGTATTAACTATCTGGCTGATCCTTCGAGCATTGCATTCAAAGCCAGCAACCCAAAATTAGACCGTTCTACCATGATATATTCAGGAGGAGTTGGGTACAAAAGTGAGAGTTTTTATGTGGATTTAACGGGGATGTACGGGGCATCAACTCAGACGTATGTTCCTTATGCTTTGGCTAATAGAGATTTTTCTCCAACTGCTACCATAAACAATAGTTTTATTAAAGGTTTGGTAACTTTTGGGGTGTTTTTCTAAAAAAATATTCAACAACAAAAAAGCCTTTCCAAAACGTTCTGGAAAGGCTTTTTTGTTGAAAATATGATAACAAATCTACCCTCTTTTCAAAACCTCATCAATCAAACCATATTCTTTGGCTTCGGCGGCACGCATCCAGTAATCACGGTCTGAATTAGCTTCGATTTCCTCGAAAGATTTTCCAGAATGTTTTGCTAAAATTTCGTATAATTCTTGACGAATTTTTACGATTTCACGGGCAGTAATCTCAATATCACGAGACTGTCCCTGAGCTCCGCCCGATGGTTGGTGAATCATAATACGAGCGTGTTCTAAGGCTGAACGCTTACCTGCCGCACCACCAGCCAACAAAACCGCACCCATCGAAGCAGCCAAAGACGTACAAATTGTACATACATCTGGACGGATGAAGTGCATCGTGTCATAAATCCCAAGACCTGCATACACCGACCCTCCTGGCGAATTAATATACATCATAATGTCCTTTTTAGCATCCGTAGATTCCATAAATAACAATTGAGCTACGATGATATTTGCCATATAATCATCCACAGGAACACCCATGAAGATAATTCTATCCATAATCAAACGTGAGAACACATCAATCTGAGCAAAACGCATCGGGCGTTCTTCGATGATATATTGAGTCATATCCTCAATAAAGGGACGACTTTGACCACCCATTTGGTTCATGTACTGATCAACCGTCAGACCGTTCAAACCTCTATCGTGAACGGCGTATTTTCTAAACTCTTCTGAACTTAATTCTTTTGGAAACATATTTAATTTTAGATTTATTTTTTAATAGTTAAAATTACTGAGTAGGATTTACCTAATTTAAAATCCTGTAAATCTTGATTCAGACAAACATTATATTTCTAATAACTTAATGAACATATAAATAGTTCTTGAATGATGTTTTGAAATTTATCCAAACTCTATTTTATTATTTTTACAAAACTACAATCTCATCCGCATTCGCCACCTCAAAATTCTGAGTCCTCAGATTCTCTGAAAGTACCACCGAACTTTCTCTGGCTCTGGCAATGGCAACTACGTTTTTCTTTTCATCCAAAATCTCAAAAACTTCCCCTTTTTCAAAACTGCCAATTACTTTTTTGATACCAACTGCCAAGAGGCTTTTACGGTTTTCTAACGCCACTGCCGCCCCCGCATCCACCTGTACTTTTCCCGAAATCAAACTCCCCGAAGCCAACCATTTTTGTCGAGAGTTTAGGGCGACTTCTTGCGGAGCGAATATTGTACCATTTTGATTATCAAGGGCTTTCAATATTCCGTCAACGGGTTTCATTCCAAAAATCACGACCCGTGTACCCATGCGTGTAGCCAGTTGCGTATAGGTTAATTTAGAAATCATACCACCCAAACCCAAGGAAGATTTATCATCATTTGCCAATCCCAAAACCTCCGAATCTACCTTTGTGATGTATGGAATAATGTGTTTATCAGCATCCAAAAGTCCACCCACGGAGGTACACAAGAGCAAAGTTTTAGCCCCAAAACCTGTGGCAATCAACGTAGCAAGTTCGTCATTATCCGAAAATTTTAGTTCTAAATTACTTACCACATCATTCTCATTGGCAATCGGAATAACATCATTTTTCCATAATTCTTGATAGGTTTCTTTTAGTTGCAAAAACTGATTTCTATTGGCAAAATGCTGTCTTTCGCACAAACTTTGGGCAACCGTTATGCCGTATTTTGAGAAATATTGGGTATATTTTGCCAATAAAAGTGGATTGCCAATGGCGGCGGCGGCTTTGCGTTCGGAGAGCGTTCCTTTGTAATTTTTGATAAATCCACGACCAGCCCCTACTGCTCCCGAAGACACCATAACTATTTGATAATCAGTATGAAGAATGGATATTTGACGAGCAATTTCTTGCAAAATCTCTTCGTTGAGTTCGCCTGTTTTGTGGGTAATCGAAGCCGTCCCGAATTTTATTACGATGATTGGTTTAGACATTTTAGGGATTTAGGGGTTGTGGGGTTTGGGAGTAAAGTGTACTCTCTTTATTCTTTTAACCTAAATTCCTGTAAATTTACAAATAATATTCTTTCTTCCATAAATCCCTCAATCTCTACACCCCACAACCCCCAAATCCCCCCAAACCTGTACACTAATTGTTAAACAAATGCTCCAGAGCTGTTTCGGTAAAATGACAACGTTTGTCCAAGCATCTTTTCAATGTTTTTACGTACTCACCCCTCGGGATTTCGATAGCCCCAAACCGCTTGACATTGTCGTTAATAAACTGAGTATCAAGGAGTTCAAATTTTTGATTTCTCAGAATTTCTAACAAATAATGAAAGGCAACCTTCGAGGCATCTGGTACTTTGTAGAACATAGATTCTCCAAAAAATGCACTTCCAATCGCCACGCCATAGAGCCCCCCGACTAAACTGCTATCAATATACGTCTCCACAGAATACGCCAGTCCCATGTGGTGCAATTCACAATAGGCTTCAATGATTTCTTCGGAAATCCAAGTTTCTGAATCTCCCTTGCGAGCGGAGGCACAATTTCGCATAACTCCCTCAAAATCAGTGTTAATACGAACTTCAAAAATCTTTTTATTGATAACAGGACGAAGTGATTTTGGGGGTTTGTAAGTCTCAATCGGGATAATGGCACGGGGTTCGGGCGAATACCAATAAAGCGTTCCGTCGTTGTCTGCCATCGGGAAAATACCATTCATATAACCATAAATAAGGTCATCGGCGGTGAGTTTGCTGGTATTTGTTTTTGGGGAAACAGACATTTTTTCGGGTTTACAATTTATCTGTTTAATTTACAGATATTTTATTCTCTGATGAGAAATTGTAATCAATTTTAAGAAAAAAAAGTCTCAATTCCAAATTATTTTAGTTCATAAATCAATCAACATATTGATTTTTAATACGTTATGTATATACGTTGAAGTTTAATTATATTATGTATTAAGTCCTAAGTATTAAGACTGGTATGACGAAAGTGAAGTCTGTTTTCAGATTAAAATTAGTGCTAAATTCTTAATACAGAAATCCCATGAAAATACTCATTGCTACCGATAAATTCAAAGACTCTCAAACAGCCCAACAAATCTGTGAGGGACTCAAAAAAGGGATTCAGAAAACCTTTCCTACCTCCGTGTGCGAGACCCTCCCCCTCGCAGATGGAGGCGAAGGTACACTCGAAACTTTGCAATTAGTTTTGGGAGGGCAACTCGTTGATTGTCAAGTAAATGACCCGATTTTCAGACCCATTAACGCTCAATATTTGTGGATAGAATCATCTCAGACCGCCATCGTAGAAATGGCAAGAGCTTCGGGAATTGAGTTACTGAAAAAATCAGAAAGAAATGCTTTGAAAACCTCTACTTTCGGAACGGGTGAATTGATTTTGGATGCTATTAAAAAAGGGGCAACAAAAATTATCTTGACCGTAGGCGGAAGTGCCACCAACGATGGCGGAATGGGCATGGCTTCGGCATTGGGATTTCAGTTTTTGGATGAAAATAATAGTCTGTTGCAACCCATTGGGGAGAATTTGATTAAGATGAAAACTATTCTCGAAACACCACCTCTCCCCAACCCCCCTCCTCGAAGAGAGGGGCTTAAAACGATAGAAAAAGCCCCTCTCTTCGAGGAGAGGGGTTGGGGAGAGGTGGTATCACAGATGGATATAAAATTCATCGTAGCGACTGACGTAACTAATCCTTTTTGTGGAAAAAATGGAGCAGCTCATGTTTTTGGCAGACAAAAAGGAGCTGACGATGAGGCGATTGAATTGTTAGATAAAGGCTTAGAAAATCTCTTACAATTATTCCAAAAAATTTTTCAAAAAGACGTTCAAAATTTGGCAGGAAGTGGAGCGGGCGGAGGCATGGGTGGTGGTGCAATGGTCTTTCTGAATGCCCAAATTTGTTCTGCTGCCGACTGGATTTTGGAGATTACCAATGTTTCGGAAAGACTACAAAATACCGACCTCCTCATCACGGGTGAAGGCAAGATTGATAGTCAAAGTTGGCAAGGAAAATTGATTGCGAGGTTGATACATTTAGCGAAGATAAACAACGTTCCTGTCATCTTAGTCTGTGGGACGATGCAGAATGTAGAACAAATCATTGAAGAAGAAAATGTGATGTACGCCGTTTCGATTTTGAACGAACCGATTTCTCTCGAAAATGCCATTGCTCAGACACCGCAACTCATTGAGCATCAGGGGAGTTTGTTAGGAAAAGTGTTGTCTTTTAAGCTGTGAGTAATGAGCTTTGAGCCGTGAGAAACATGGGTAAATTAAACAAAAAATCCTGTTTATCTCAACCGTTTTTCTTTCAATTCTCAAAATTTTATAGCTCATTGCTCACAGCTCACAATTTAAAAAAATAAAAAAAATATTGCATCTCTCATTTTGTTTTATTAAACTTTGCATGATTATTCGACTTCAAAGGTTTTAAGGTCGAAAAATTTATCGCAAAAAATGCCATACGAAGTAAAATTCATATCCTATTCATATATCCCCACACCCGTTTTCAGGTGTACATTCTTCCGTAGGGTCTGATACCCTAACATACTCTATTCTGCCCAAGTGGCAGATTTTTCTCGAAATCGTTTTCGTGTTTTTAACAACAAACTAAGGCTTAATTCGTTGAGCCTCAGCAAATTATCATCTTGTTTTATCAACAAAGACAATTTTAGCAACCTCATCATTAAAGTGAAAAAAGTATTAATCTCTGACGTTTCAATCAATAATTATACCGTTCAAGTCGCCACGATTGAGCACTTACCCCTTGCCGAAGCAATATGCTTTGAAATGGAAGAATCCGCCAAAGCACGTGGCACGGGCATAGCCAAGCGTTCTCCCGAATATTTGCGTGCCAAAATGCAAGAAGGTAAAGCCATTATTGCCCTTGACGACAAAGGCGGTTTTATCGGTTTTTGCTACGTAGAAACGTGGGAACACGGCAAATTTGTGGCAAATTCTGGACTCATCGTTAAGCCCAAATGGCGGAAATATGGCATTGCTAAAGCCGTGAAAATGAGAGCTTTTGAATTATCAAGAGCCAATTATCCCGATGCAAAAATTATTGGTATCACGACCTCATTGGCAGTCATGAAAATCAATTCTGAATTGGGCTACGAACCAACCACATTCTCGGAGTTACCCGTAAACGATGCCTTCTGGAATGGTTGTAAATCGTGTGTAAATTATGATGTTTTGACTCGCACAGACCGCAAGCATTGTTTATGTACAGGCATGATTTTCGACCCTGAGTGGGAAAAAAACAAAGCAAAACGAGAGGAAGAAGCCTTAAAAGAAAAAGAAGTAGAACATGAAAAATGGAATTTCTTGAAGGATGTAAAAGTCTTGGAAAGATTGAAATCTATTAAGGAAAAGATGTTTTTGCGGATGCAGGTTAGGAAGGCGAAGCGGGTAGTGGTGTAACAACATATTAAAATATTAAATTACGGAAATCGTCCTTTTGAAAGATGACTTCCGTTTGCAACAATGGATAATTTTGAAGAGTATTTAAGGCAAGGTGAACCTGATAAAGCTGAAAAAGCAAAAATCTGGAAAGCGGCTATTGGTTTGCAACAAGTTGATGGTCTAAAACCGTCAGATTATCTCATTGAGACCGCCAAACATAATATTGAGGGAGATATTACGATTGAAGAAGTAAGGCAACGCATAGCACTTTATTACAAACAACACCCAGCAGAAACAGATGAAAGCCGAACAGAAGAAGCCGATAAGGTTTCGGTGCGTATTACAGAAATTTTGAGCGAACAAACTTTTACGTTTTCACCAATAGAATACGTGGATATTCATCGGAGGTTGTTTCAAGATATTTACAAATTTGCTGGAAAAATTCGTGATTATAATATCACCAAACAGGAGTGGGTATTAAATGGAGAGACGATTTTATACGGCAGTGCGGAGAGTTTAAAAGCTACCTTAGAATATGATTTTGAACAAGAAAAATCCTTCAATTATAAGGGATTAAGCCAGCAAGAAACCATAGAACACATTGCTCGTTTCATTGCTTATTTGTGGCAAATTCACGTTTTTGGTGAGGGAAATACTCGGACAGTAGCCATTTTTTTAATAAAATACTTGCGAACATTCGGTTTTAACGTAAACAACCAATTATTTGAAAAACACTCATGGTATTTTCGGAATGCCTTAGTGAGAACCATTTATAAAGATCACACAAAAAACATTCACGCTACCAACGAATATTTGCTTCGTTTTTTGGGAAACTTGTTGTTTGATGAAAACAATATTTTGAAAAATAGAGAAATGCACGTTCATTATTCTGACACTGTAAAACGACAAATTGATACTGTAAATGACACTGTATCTTCACTAATAAAGCAAAATAAAAAATTAAGGACTACCGAAATTAGCGAACAACTGAATATAAGTTTAAGCACTGTAAAACGAAAAATTAAAGACCTTAAAGCGAAAGGAATTATTGAACGCATCGGGAGTGATAAAGTGGGGTATTGGAAAATTATTGAATAATGAAAAATGTAGCAACAAACCATACAGACGAGTCTTGTGAAGAATTACTAAAATACCTCTGTGATTCTCCGACTCAAATCTTAGCATTGATAGCCCCAGAAGGTTGGGAGCATTCACCCTACAAATTTATCTATCATCCTACTGCCCAAACGGTGTTTGAAAAGAGTTTGCAAGTGCATGAAAATATGAGTAGCCTTTTCAAGAAAACAGGGAAAGAAATGGAACCTCCAACGCTTGAATCTATCGAAAAAGAATTGAGCGAAAAAGCGGAAATTATCAAACCGAAGGAAGAGTTTTTGGACTTACTGGGTTCTTGTCTCTGGTGCATTTTCTCGAATAATCATGAAGTTTTTGATGATAAAGGTGTGTATGATATTGGCTCATTCAGAGGTTCTGGTAGGTTTATTGCTAATTTTCTGAATAAAAATTATCCCAGTGAAACCACTTTTGACTACATAGATTTTTATTGTGCCGATATGCGTTTTGACGATGATGATACGAGTTTCCCTCTTTTTATTTATCTATTCGAGAAAATTAAAGAATCAAATTGTGATTGGTCATATTCATTTCCGAGAATAGGAATTGTTAGTTTTGATAAAGATGAAACCGATGTAAAACCAGAAGATTATGACCCCAATAAGGCTTTGAAAGAAGAGTTAGCCAAGAAACAAAAAAAGGCTGAAATTCAAGAGTTTAAGGATAAATTAGATGAAATTTATGAAAGCGAAATGGAAGAAGCAAAATATGAAAAGCCTCCTTTGATTATTAGGGCTTATCAAACGGTGTTTGGGAAATATCCGCAGGGGTGGGTTTATTGAGGAGGTTTGGTTTTAATTTTACAAAAACGACGGGTGTATGCTCAGTAAACTGCCCTTCCCTTTTAACGTCCTAAACGATTTCGTTTTCGAGGTAAAATTACGGAAATAGGATTGAAATTATTTATCTTTACCAATAAATTAACGACATACAAATATGATAAAGACCTTAGCAATACCGCAAAATAATAGCTACAATCTGGCTATTCCCAACAACTATATTGGCAGGAAAATAGAAATATTATTCTATGCCCTTGATGAAATTGTAGAGGAAAAACCTCTTCCAATCGTTAAAAAGAGGCTATCTGATAAATACAGAGGGATTCTTAGCAAAGAGCAAGGACAAAGTTTGAATGAACATATCAAAGAAATGAGAAACGAATGGAACAGTATTTAATTGATACCAATGTTGTGTCTGATTATTTCTCAGAACTACTCCCAGAGGCAGGTATGACATTGATTGACGAAACAATTGATGCTACTCCTAATCTTTCTATGATTACTCAAATTGAACTTCTTTCTTGGAAAACTGATAATGTGGTAGAACAACAAGTAAAGAACTTCATTCAAGATAGTATCATTTGGGAAGTTACGCCTGATGTAGTAACTGAGTGCGTAAGAATCAGAAGAAGTAAAAAGATAAAAACTCCCGATGCCATCATTGCTGCAACAGCATTAGCTAACAACTTCACGGTTATTACCAACAACGAAAAGGATTTTGAAAATATTAGGGGTTTGAAAATTGTTAATCCTCATAAATTGTAGGAATCTAATTGTCTGAATTAGGATTGCGAAACGTCGCACCGTATCAGATTGATGGATTAAAAGGATTTTATGAGCATAATCCAAAAAATCCCTTAATCCCACGAATCCAAATTCAGACGGGGTTGCCCAGACAAAAAATACAAATATCTGATTATCAATAAATTATAAATAAAAATAAGCTGGCGTTTGCTTACGCACGAGTGGACGATGGGGACACACGACCACGGGACTGAGAAGGTTTCCAGCTAATAAAATAACTATGGAAAAATATGTCGAGATAGCCAATAGCAATGAATATGAAAAAATAGTACAATTAACTAAATTATTTCAAGGTCATGTCGTAAGTTTTAAACATCATTCTTATGTTGATTTTTATTATAATCTTACGCCTACCGAGTCATCTTCTGTAATAATTTTATGTGGCGATGATTCTTCAAAACTGGTAATTGAAGAAATACATCAAGGTATTTTACACATTATCAATCGCTTTGGTGAAGAAAAAATTAATATTCGAGGGATTAAAATTGAAATCTATAATTCAATTATTCATGATATAGATTTTAAACCTTCACAATTTAGACTATTATTTATGATAGAATTTCTTAAATTGATATACTTAGAAGGAGTCAAATCATTTAGGAATAAAAAATATAAAATATCATTAGCGAAATACTCTCTTAATTCTTCAAACCGAAATGAGTATGATCCATATAGTGAAAATTTCATATCAGTTGCTTTTATAAAACAACATATGGATTCAAGAGATAAATTACGACTATCTTATAACATAGAGGAACATATCCCCTTACCAATATCAGACAAAATGTTTGATGTAAAAATGATTCTTTTTCCAAGTAGAAATCAATTTGATAGCATAAATATTTACTGTGAATTTAAAAAGCCTAACATTTTTGTAAGCTATTCTATTATAAAATCAGTTAAAGATTTTTTGAAAGAATTAGAGATTGAAAATAATATTCAGTTAGGAGGTTTTGATATATGGTTTGCAGTTGAAATAAATGATGATAATTTCAAAGACAACTACTATCACTATATTGAAATTACAAATTATTACACATCATGTATTCATTGGAAATTAAAAGAAATTTTTATGGAACATGGGGCAATATTTAAAGCCTAAATAACAAGACCAAATACAACATTTATATAAAAAATGACCAAACCAAAAGTAATCTTAGCATTTTCGGGAGGGCTTGATACCTCCTTTTGTGTAAAATATCTAACCGATGATTGTGGTTATGAAGT
>JAYUOX010000002.1:0-21227 GCA_043760595.1 Cytophagales bacterium | reverse complement strand
AAAACTAACGTATCGCTGCTATGTGTCGTTTTTTTACCTCGAACTATTCCAAAATATCAATATCTAAATTCAATACTTTATTTAATTCCCATCCCTTAGTCATAATGCTTGAAAAAACTGAATACACCAAAAGCCCAATCAAATGTGGTAAGGCACGTTTTCCAAAGTTTCCCATATTTCTAAAATTTGTACTTTAATTATTCCTCTCTTCCACCTGAATATTTTTCACCGCCCCTAATTGCGTACAAGTCCCAAAACCAATGACTAATACCAGAAGACAAGTCAAAAGATAAATTCCTCCTTCTTGTTTTTTGCTTTCGGCAAACTTCTTTATGCCAATTCCTAAACAAATAACAGTTTGGGCAGACACAAACATTCCCATAAAAATAAGCATGGTCAAATCGCCATCAATGTTTTGTAACACCTTAGCAATCAGCGAGTAGCCTAATAAAATCAAAAGATGTAAGCCAATTATTTTTCCAAATTTTTCCATAAAACACTTTTTCCTTTAAAATGAATTTACACAAGTTCCGAAACCAATTAGCAGAATCAAAAGTGCTACTAATAAGAAACGCTTAAATTGTTTAACATCCTTACTATAAACGCCAATGAATAAACATATCAACGCATGAAAAGTAATGATAACAGCCATCCAAATGACCCCTGGTGCAATATAGACAAAGAGTGGGTTATACTTTTCAGATCGAGGAATATCTCCAAAAACTTTACAGATAATAGAATAAATCAAAAGAATTAAAAGGTTTACTCCAACTATTTTTCCAAGATTTGTCATACAATTCTTTCTTTTCTCAATTTCTCCAAATGCTCTAATTTTTCATCATCTCGATAAAAAAGATTCATTGTCTCGAAAGGAATAATCTTTTGGTCTTTGCTCACGATATGGACACACGATTTTTTGATTGCCCGAACATCAAAATCATAAGCATCAATAAACCGCATAATAATGATTCTAAACAAATTATCGTAACCCAAACTCGGTGCTTGAATTTTGGGTAAACAACACATAATTTCCTTCAATTCCTCCGTGGCACATTCCACTGAATTACCTGTACTAAACAACTGAATCATGTGGGCGTGTAGGTGTGGGTCAGATTCATAAACGATGGTATTTCGTGAATTATCCAATAAATCATCGGGACTGATAAAACGAGTCAATGGCAAAACTTGTCCATCAACTTTCAGGGCATATCCCATCGCCAAAGCATCAGGATTACAAGGTACTGGAATGATGTCATTAGGCTTAAAAATATTGGTTTGATTCAAAATCTCTTGCCTGACTTCCGTTAGCGTAATTCGGTCTTTCGATGGGTCAAAACCTTTTGTTCGTCCTGCCACTTGGGTGGGTTGAAACGTTACGCCACGCACACAAGGTTGTTTGAGGGCAAACTCAATAATTTCTCCAATTTCATCGGTATTCAAGCCCTTTTGGAGGGTTACGACCAAGGTTGTCGAAAGATTATATTTATTCAAATGTTCCAAAGCCTTCATCCGACTATCTCGTAAATCTGCTCCTCTGAGGGTTTCGAGAGCTTCTTTTTTGAAGGAATCAAATTGCAGATATACCTCAAAATCAGGCATATAGCTTGATAATTTCTTTGTAAATTCTTCATCTTTCGCAATTCTGATACCGTTGGTATTGAGCATCAAATGACGGATGGGTTTTGTTTTGGCTATATCCAAAATCTTGAAAAAATCTGGATGCACCGTTGGCTCTCCACCCGAAATCTGTACGACATCGGGCTGTCCTTCATTCTTGACCACAAGGTCAAGCATTGCCTCAATTTCCTCCAAAGTTCGGTGTCGCCCATACGTGGGTGAGGACATGGCGTAACACGTTGGACAGGTCAAATTGCAACGGTCTGTTACTTCAATCACCGTCAAACAAGAATGTTGCTCGTGGTCGGTGCAAAGTCCACAGTCATAAGGACAACCAAAATGCGTTGGCGTGGTGAAATGCAAGGGCATTTCGGAGCGTTTGGTGTAGTTTCGGCAGTTTTTATAATACTCAATATCGGTAGCAATCAATACCTTTTCAAAGCCATGTTGAGGACAATTTTTCAACATAAAAACCTTTTCGTCTTCAAAAACGATTTTGGCATCAACACGTCTAAGGCAAGTACTGCAAAGGCTCTGGGTGAAGTCGTAATATATGTATGGTCGTTCTTTGTGCATGGCTATTTATTTAAAGGATAAGACTGGTATCTTACATCAAATCTTCCTTGGGTGATAAGTTTCGAAATATTGTTTCCCGTTGAATTGATGGCTTTTTGATTGGGAAAAACTTTTGCATAAAAAACCCCCGACATTATTTTGTTGATAGTATCAACTTTTACGAAAGAAATAGTAGCGGAGTTATTGATTTTAGGGTCAGTTACGTAGGCATTGGCATCAAAAGATGAATATTGACCAAAAGATTTACCGTTTCCATTTGGCACGAATTGGATAGTTAAGTTTGCCCGTTTAGGTATATCAATAGAATACACTTCCATAATTTTGGGATAGCCTTTACAAGCAAATTCGATGGACAAATCATCGTCCTTCTGATTTGTGTACATATTTCCTTGAATTTGTACTTTGGTTGAATCCTTGCTTTTTAAATAAAATAAAGAACTTTGCAAATTTGCAACAGCCACTTTTGTCCAACTCCCAGGTTCAACATGATTTCCAGCATTTGCCCATTGAGCATCATCAATCAAACAAGCGAAAAAGGACTTCCCAGCAAGTGTCAAATCTGGTAATCTGGATGGATTAGGCGAGGGAGTTTCTACGGCATCTTTGCAATTTCCAAAAATCAATAATACAATAATTCCGAGTAACGTCATTTTTTTCATAATCGTAAATATTCAAATATTCTGAACTAATTTTTGAGGCAATACTAAAACTTTCCAATAGTAAATCAATCCAAATATACACGCAATTTGAATAGAACAAAGACCGAAACTGTAAAACTCATTAGGTTTGATAAATTCTATCATCAATCGGAAGGCTAAATAACTGACCATGAATACTTTAAATCTTATTCCATTGGCTAATTTTACCCTTTTTTCGAGTAAATAAATCAATATTCCGAGGATTATCAAGAAGAATATTTCGTATAATTGGGTAGGGTGGCGGTATAATCCATCGCCAAAATTTACGCCAAAAGGAAGTGTTGTAGCAATACCAAAAGTACCATCTTCAAGCCCTTCAGCAAAGCATCCTAATCTGCCGATTGATAGAGCCAAGATGATTGGGAAAGTCATTAAATCGCCTGAGGAGGTACTTACGTTAATGATTTTCTTCGTGATTTCAACGCCAATTAATCCTCCCAAAAGCCCGCCTACAATGGTTTTATTTCCCATGAAATAAACCAAATTGAAGTTGTTTAATTTAGAAGGATTTTCTAAAACTCCCAAAATATGCGAACCGAGAAATGCTCCTGCGGCAGCCCCAATAAAAATCCAAAGCCGCCCTTCATCATTGATTAAATCAGTAGTTTTATTTCTCAAAAAAACGTAATATCGATAGCCAATGGAATACGCCAATATTTCAAAAATAAGATGTAAATGAATGTCAAAAATAGTGATGGGAAATTTCATAAAATTAGGACGAAGTTGAAGCTAAAACGGTTGCATCAAATAAACAAATCACTCGCAATTCTATCGGCAAATAATTTACCTTTTTGTGTCAATAAAAGTGTGTCATTTTCTATCCTCAAGAATCCTTCACGAATCTGTTTTTCTAATTCAAATTGATTGTCTTTCTGAAAAATATTATTAGATAACGTATTGATTTTTAGGATATTACAACCCCATTTTGTTCTCAGACCCGTCAGCAAATATTCATTCACTTGGTCTTCGATGGTTAGTATTTCTACTTCGGCAGGAACGATATTTTGCTGTAATTCCTTTAAATATTTTGTGTTATTTGGAACATTATATTGCCGACTTGTCAGGTTAAAACTGTGTGCCGAAGGACCAACGCCTAAATATGCTGACTGTTTCCAGTAGCTCGTATTGTGCTTTGAATAATTTTCACCTCTGGCAAAACTACAAATTTCGTATTGCTCAAAATCATTTTGGGTTAAATGATTTGCTAACATATCAAATTGCATAGCGGCAAAATCGTCATCAATCACTTGTATTTTTCCTTGTTTTGCCCACTTAGCAAAAACCGTTTTTGGTTCAATCGTAAGGCAATAAGCGGAGATATGATTAGTGTTTAATGCCGTAGCTTTCTGTAAATCTAACTCAAAAATAGCATGACTTTCAGAAGGGATTGCATAAATTAAATCAATCGTAATATTCTGAATACCAATATCTTGTGATAATTTAACACAACTCTCAGCTTCTTGACCATTATGAATCCTATTGAGGCTTTTGAGATGTGGTTCGTGGAAAGATTGTATGCCAATGCTCAAACGATTAATATTGTATTTTTTGAATAATTGCAGTTTCTCTTTCGTCAAATCATCGGGGTTGGCTTCAAGGGTAATTTCAGCATTTGGGTTAATATTAAAATGTTTAGAAATAGTCTCAAAAATTTGGATAAAATCAGCCTCTTCTAATAGTGAGGGAGTACCACCACCAAAGTAAATGGTCTCTAAATTTTTGTCTTGAAGATAATCTTTTTGCAAATAAATTTCATGGCAAATTGCTTGCACAATTTCAGTTTTAGCTTTCAGAGAAGTGCTAAAATGAAAGTCGCAATAATGACAAGCCTGACGGCAGAAAGGGATGTGGAGGTATAGGTGCAATATTTAGTTAATAATTAACAGAGAATAATTAATAGTTTCACCAGCTAACGTAACAGAGAATAATGAATAATTGCTCAAAGTTGAACTCAAACAACTATTAACTATTCTCTATTAACTGTCTAAGTTTTCCTTCGATGTTTTGATGATTGAAGTCAAAATTTTCAAGATTTCAATATTATCATTTACCATTGATTTATATTCTTTTTCTTCAAGATACCCAGTTGCGTTTAGTAATTCTAACCAATATTCTGTCTCAGAAGCCTCTTTTAGTGAAATATGCAATTTACTGATAAAATCTTTTTTAGACTGTCCATAAAGTGCTTCGTTTACATTAGCACCAATTGAAGTTCCTGACCTAAGTAGCTGTTTACTAAGGATATACTCCTTTTTCTCAGAGATTATATACTTGTATAGATTTACAATCCTTATTGCAAAGTCAAATGTTTTTTGACGAATAATGCTATCTTTTGTTTTCATGAATAAGATTAAATGTGGTTTCAATAATTTTGACTCGTATTTTTAACTATTAATTATTCTCTATTAACTATTCACTCTGGAAGGAACGTCAAACTACTCAAATCTTCTTCCCTAAACATCTCATTAGCAAGGTCTTGCAACTGAATGGCGGTAACTGCTTTGATTTGCGTAAATAAATCCTCTAAGCTATCAATCCTATCAATATCTAACAAACTCTTTGCCATCATCAACATAAAACCCATATTTCCCTCTTCGGACATTGCCATTTGTCCCATCAATTGGGCTTTGGTATTTTGGAGTTGGGTTTTGGTTAATTGAATGTCTTTTAATTTAGTTAGTTCATTCATAATCAGTGAATTAACTTTCTTGACTCGCTTAGTTTCTGTGGCATACGACACCGACCAATAACCCGTATCAATAAAAGGCGTATAACCCGCATCAATCGAATAAACCAATCCATTTCGCTCACGGACGGCGAGGTTCAGGCGTGAGTTCATCCCAAATCCACCCAAAAGATTTATCAACATAAAAAACGGTAACCGTCTCGAATCTGAAAGACAATACGATGGTCGTCCAATGGTAACGTGGGCTTGTGAAATACCTCGATTAACTATCTGATTTTGAGGAACATATCCTACGGGAGCAACTCGAATCAGATTAGACTTTTTGGTAGGAATATCTTTAAAAAACCTTTCAGCTAATTGTACGACTTTTTTGAAAGAAATATTCCCAATTGACGAAAAGATAACCCGTTCTGTATCAAGGTTTTCAGAGATAAAATCCAATAAATCTTGTCTCTTAAAATTAGACACACTTTCTTGATTGCCGAGGGTATTTTTACCCAACTGATGACTGGCAAAAAGTATTTCATCAAAATCATCCTGAATGGCATCCTCGGGCGAGTCGTAGTACATCGCCATTTCTTCCAAAATCACGCCCCGTTCACGCTCTACCTGCTTTTCGGGAAAAATAGAGCGAAAAGTAATGTCCGATAAAAGCTCCAACGCACGCTCGTAATGAGGCGTAAGAACGGAGGCGTGAAAACAGATTTTTTCTTTCGTTGTGTAGGCGTTCAGTTCTCCTCCGACAATCTCTAAACGGTTGATAATCTGTAAAGAAGACCGTTTTTGAGTTCCTTTAAAAGCCAAATGTTCCCAAAAATGAGCGAGTCCCTGTTGGTGCGATTTCTCGTCCCGACTTCCCATATCGAGCATAATCCCGATATGCGAAATTGACGTATGCGTAACCTGCCGATGCACGACCCGAATACCATTGGGCAAAGTATGATGATTGATTGATTCCATTAAAAAATTAGCATGATTATCTACATTGTAGAAGACATATTACAAATTTAACTAATTTTATAGCTGAATGATTCATTGACGTTATTTTCTTGCACGGTTTTTGTCCTAAAAGATTTTATATTTCCTTACTGACGATGAACTCAAAACCAATAAACATTTTTATATACATATTCCTCGTTTGGGCTTCATTTACCTTAACAAGCTGTAAGGAGAGCAATCTCGTAGCCAAACCTGAATTTCCCGCTTTGACTTTTGAGAATCCAGACGCTAATGGTGGTGCCTGGAAGAATATACTCATCAATTCTCCACAAGATTATGTAGTAGAAATCCCGACCAATACCGACTCCGACGAATACCAAAGAGAGTTAATGCAATCTAAATCAGCAATCAATCAACGTACTTATGCTCAGGAGGTTGCGATAAATCATTGGGCTTCGGGGGGTGTTTTGCGATGGAATCAGATTGCTCGTGAATTGGTAGCCAAATACAATCATCCTCCCAAGGAAGGCGAAAAACCAGACCCTCTCAAACCGATGGCTTCACCTCCGTTTGCGGCTCGTGCGTATGCACTTCTGAGTGTAGCTCAGTACGATGCATTGGTGGCAACGTGGTTTTATAAATACAAATATCGAAGACTTAGCCCTTCACACAACGGAACCAAAAGTTTACTACCCGAAACAGACTTGCCTTCCTATCCATCCGAGGATGCAGTAGTGGCGGCAGTTTCGTACAAAATTTTGAGTAAATTATTTCCTGCCGAAAGTGAATATCTCTACAATAAAGCCCTCGAACACGGCAATACCAGACTGTGGGCTGGGGCAAATGTAAAAAGTGATATTATGGCAGGTGGGCAATTAGGAGAACAAATTGCGGAGAAAGTAATTGCTTATGCCAGAGCTGATAATTTTGATAACGCCAAAGACGAAAACCAAACATGGAAAGATAAAGTCAGGAAGGTTAAGAAGGCTTGGATGAGTCAAGATGACCCCCAAAAATCTCCATTATTGCCTCTGATGGGTTTGGTACAAACTTGGTTTGACAAAAATGAGGTTTTGGGTAATCCACAACCAACGCCTCCACCCACCATTGGAAGTAATACTTTTCAGAAAGATATTGATTCGGTCAAAGCCATTGGAAATACGCAAACACCCGAACAAAAACGTATCGCTGAATTTTGGGCAGATGGTGTAGGAACATTCACGCCCCCAGGACATTGGAATAAAATAGCGGAGGAACTCATTAGAAATCAACACTTTACAGAATTACGAACCGCTAAAATATTACAGCAACTCAATCGTGCGGAAGAAGATGCTGCCATTGCGTGTTGGGCTACAAAATATAAATATTTTTTTCCGAGACCTTCGCAAGTAGATAAGGATTTAAAGCATTCATTATCAGTACCCAATTTTCCATCCTATACATCAGGGCATTCTACGTTTTCAGCGGCGGCAGCATTAGTTCTGGGGCATTATTTTCCACAGGATTCATCTCGTTTAAAAAAGATGGCAAACGAAGCGGGTATGTCCAGAATCTATGGCGGTATTCACTATTTTTGTGATAATGAAGGAGGAAAAATGTGTGGAGAAAAAATTGGAAAATTAGCGGTGGATTGGGGGAAATAAGTGTTACTATAATATTTGGTTTGCTGAAATAAATTAGACCACGGATGACACTGATTAGACTGATTTTTACGGATAAAATGATAAAAAATCATAATTCCATTAGGGGCTTAATCCGTTAAATCAGTGTCATCCGTGGTCTAATTTGTGAGTAACGTTTTAAATCCGAAATCCAAATCACGCTTTCGGATGTGCCTGTTGATAAATCTTCTTAATTTTCTCCATTGAATTGTGCGTATAGACTTGCGTAGCTGAAAGCGAAGTATGTCCCAAAAGGTCTTTAATTGCCGTTAATTCTGCCCCGTTATTGAGTAAATGTGTGGCGTAAGAATGCCTCAAAATATGCGGAGACTTCTTGGTAAGTGTGGTTACTAAACTCAAATATTTCTTTGTAATCCGTTGAATCATAACGGGATAGGCTTGATTTCCCTTTTCTGAAACGATTAAATATTCGTGCATTAATCCTTCCGAATTTTTATAATTTTGATACTCTTGAATCAATTTTACCAAAGGCTGACTTATCGGAATAATTCTTTCTTTATTTCGTTTTCCCAATACCTTCACCGTCCTACTATAAAAATCAATATCTCGTTCCTTCAAATCAATCAATTCTGACAAACGCATTCCCGTTCCGTACAATAATTCTAAGATTAGTTTATCCCGAACACCCGCAAAATCATCTGGAAACTCAACATCGTCCAACAGATTATCCAATTCTTTTTCTCGCACAAATTCTGGAATATTTTTTTGAGTTTTCAGAATAGATATTTTAATCATTGGGTCTTTTTCAATGATTTTTTTTTGTAAAAGAAACTTATAGAAAGTCCGCAAAGTGGCAATTTTTCGATTCACCGAACGGTTCTCAACTTTCATTTCTACCATAGATACAATCCAAGAGCGAATCATCTGAAAATCAGCGAGTTCTGGGTGATGAAAGTCGTAGGATTTCGATAAATATTCCGCAAATTGCTTCATATCAATCCCATAAGCGGTAGTAGTATGGTCAGAACTACGCTTTTCGTACTTGATGTATTTGAGGAAGAAAGAAATTATTTCATTCATTTTATATTGAGAAATGGTAGAGATGAACGGTACAAATTCTTCTCATGTTATTTCAACTTTGCAATCCTAAATATCGTTTTTTGTACTTGTCTCTATTTTCTAAATTCTTAGTCTTTGGGTACTTACCACTAATTTTGCTTAATACTTAAAACCTTCTTTCAATTTTAAGCAACACAAAACGTGGTTGCAAATAAGTTACCTTTTGATAGATGGAATAATTATCAATTTGATTGAAAAGCATTTCTTTATTATTTAATAGATTGCGTCCTGAAAATTCAAATGACCATTTTGAATTTTCAGGAGCAATAAAAACACTCATGTCTAAAAAATCTGTTTCCGATTTTTGGTCAGTATAAATACGAATTACTTTTTCCGCAGATATTTTTGCAGTGATAGACTTTGATGGTGTTACTCTTAAATTGAAATATGGTTTGATTTGCGTTGTAGCATTTTGGCTTTGATTTTCAATTATTACCTTTTTAATTGCTAATGAACTTCCTACCTCGAAATTAAAAAAACCTTTTAAAACACTTCTAAATATTATCTTATTTTCCATAAACTGGAAATAAGAGTCTCTAATTGTTTCAGAATTCAGAAAAGCTAACTGATTTCCTTTATTAAAGTTAGTTTGCAATTGGATTCTCGTTGAAAGTGGAGTAATAAATTTATCAAGCTGTAAATTTATGTTTAATTGTCTGCTATTTGCATTTACAGGTAACGAAGTAGAAAAAGTTAATAGGTTTGTTATCTGATAGTTACTGACTAAAGTAGATGAATTATTATTGTATGAAATACTTCCACTAAACGAATATAACTTAGCCCAATCTTGGTTTTGATATAATAAGAGTATCATATCAGAATTAATAATATTGAATACAGGAACATTCCTATTAAAAGATCTATAGTCAGCTACATGGAAACCGCTTGTCAAGTTTTGAATATTGGGAATGGTTTGTAAACGGTTGTAGTATAGCCCAATACTTTGATTTTTAGAAATATTTATTTGAAAACCAATATTGGGGCTTATCAAAAAACTGCTCTCAATAATTTTTTTGTTTATTATCGAATCATGAAATTGAAAATTAATTCTATTTAGACTCCCTCCTAATGATAAATTCCACATTTTACCTCTAAAATCATAAAGCCCTTCCAAAAAATAATAGTTTTTTTTTAGGGTTGATTGATTGCTGAAATTACTATCTAATTGAACAATTTTATTGTTTTTATCTGAAATTTTGATGTTGGAATTAATATATTCTAACTTATCTGAGATTCCAAGCCCTATCCTAAAATTGCCTAACTTGTTGCTACCTTTCCAATAAAAAGTGCTGGATAAATTTTTTTGGGTAAGATGATTATTCTGAATTAATGAATCTAATGATAAATCTTTTTTCAAATAAAGTGCGTACCTTTTCCCGTTTATCCCCGAAATTTCGGGAATTGATATATTAGAATAACCAGCAGTTAATAAAAAAGCATTTTTACTTTTCAATCTTTTGACAATATTTATTTGATACTTAATTATTTCTGTTGTTGATTCATTTGACTGTTTAATTTTTTCTGAAAATTCTACATTCTGAGTATCGTTAAATTCATAACTGTAATTATTTGCTAATTTGAAGTCTGATATTGCTTCAAATGAAGTAGTACGATTAATTTTATAGTCGAGTTTTATTTGACCAATAAAAATCTTAGGAGAGACGGAGGTTGATAAAGAATCTCTAAAACTGACTTTGCTTGAATCAAGTAAAAATATATTACGTTCTACAGTATTGGACAGCGTTTTATCCTCTAAAAAGTAACCAGTAGTTTTAATTTTGAGACTATCATTAATTTGATAGTTCAAATCCCAACCTATTAATTTCACATTATTGGATACGAAACGTTGAATTTCTATATCATTATTAGACTCATTCTTTGAAAAATCTAATGTCTTTAATTCATTGGATTCAGAACTAATGCTATTCGTTGATTGATTATCTGAGATTAATTCTAATCCTACATCTGTTATTGGATTATTCCCAGTATTATTCCCAGCACTAACTAATCCAGATTTGAATTTTCTGAGTAGTGAAACTAATGCTAAATTGGCATTAACTTTTTTAGGAATACCAGCTTCCAATGAAGCGTTACCAAATACTTGAAGCTTCAATTCTTTTTTTACAGATAAATTTAGGACAGTTTTGTTGGTCTTTTCTATGTCAGCTAATAATGGATTCTCTTGATAATTATTAATTGCTTCAATCTTATTTATAGCATTAATTGTCAAGTTTCTTGTAATTAATTGATAATTTTTACTAAATATGTCTTCGCCATCAATCATTACTTTTTGCACGGCTTTACCTCTAAAACTTATTTTACCATTCGATTCTACTTTCATTCCAGGCAGTTTTTTAATCAAATCTTCTATGTTTCTTTCTGTACCATCGGCAAATGCTTTTACATTATAAGAAGTCGTATCTTTCTTATCTATGATAGGTAACACATTACTTTTTACAATAACTTCATCCAATTTGAATACTTTTGAGTATAATTTTAAATTACATTTATATACCAATGTAGTATCTAATGCTGAAATGGAAAGAGTATCTGAATCGAAAGATAATGAATGTGCAAAAATTATATAATTGAAATTGCGGGGCAATGCTAATTTGAATTCACCATTTGCATTTGAACTCGTGAATGAAGATAAAAGTGTATCTTTTTCTATTTTGTATACAACAACATTTATATTTGAAACAGACGATTTATCTAATGATAATGTTTTACCAGTGATAGTAATATTTTGTGCTGATGCCATATTAAGTAAAAAAATATGTACAAACAGAATACCTATGTAAAAAAACGCTTTTGATAAAAACACTTTATGATTATTGATTGAGAAATATTTCTATTCCTTTTATTGAAATATTAATCGACTTTACTTCTCCTTTATCGGTTGTTTTTTTGTCTGACATAGCCATTTTCCGAAAGTTTTCTGTGTTCTTTTTTGTCTGATTTAAAAATTCAGTTTTTGTTACAGGTAGTTTTTTATTTGTTGAAACAGGTATGGTAATTAATGTATTTGTTTCATTGGCTAAAGATTCAAGAATGAACTTTACTTGTCCATCTTTTGACTCAGCTTCAATTATCAAACCTGGTAATCCATATAGCTTCCAAGGACCTGTACTTACAGGAATAGAAGGTGCAAACCAAGCTATATAATATCTCCCAAAAAGGTTAGCTTCGGCTCGAAAGCAATTAATATTACCTATTTTTCGCTTTTCTATTCCCACTATCCAATTTACAGGCATCAAGGTATCCTTTACAATCATTCGCTCTGTCAAAGCATTTTCTCTGGAATATATCGTCTTATCATTGAAACTCTTAAATATATTAATCCTTTCATTTTCACTAGAAAACTTATTTATTACAGATAATTTTGAATCTTTATTTTCTTTTTGAGAATCACCAATTTTAATCATTGATTCGGAATTATTAAAAAATAACTCTGCACGAGTTATAACTTTATTAGTACTATCATTAAACCAAGTAACTTGGATATACTTTAGTACCCCATTGCTGTTGTATGATTGAGCAATTACACTATTACCAATGTTAGTAAATGTAAACAAAAAAAATATATAGATTGTATTTTTCATTTATTTAAGAAGGGATATTTAAATAGCCTCTGATTAGATTACTGCTTTCTTCAAGCACATTATTTAAAAATATTATAACCCACCAGAAAGTGCCATATAATATTGAAAAGATAGTACTTCTGCTGATGTCTTTGCCGCTTGCCTATTGGTAGAACAAACTGTCACATTAACTTCTACGAAGTTACCATTTATTACACCCGAGGTACTCGCTGATTCACAATATATAAATAGGTTTTCTTCTTTCTGATTATTTTCATTTTCGGAATTTTTGACAGATAAAGAGTTATCTGGCTCTATAGAATCAATAAAAGTGTTTCTATCGGTACTTTCATCTGAAAGAACTACTTGATTATTCTTTGAGAAAACGCTCTTATTAGCGTAGCTGTTTGTAATACTACAGATTACAAAAGCAAAAAGGATAAAGATTTTTTTCATTTATTTCTAATTGTTTTAAAGGATTAAAAAAAGATATTTATGCCGAAGAAAGCAGTATTCGAATATATATATGATATTGCAAACTATTTATTGTTTTTATTTATTTATTTTTTTTGCATCGTGTATCAGCAACACATATAAGTACCTGTACATATTTACTTTAAACCTTATAGGATTCTACAAGTATCTGATAATTAGGAGGTTATACTCTAAAATCCTATAAGGTTTCGTTCAAACTAATTAGGTACAGGTACTTATTTGAATTTGGGGCAATTGTGAACAAAAAAGGTTTTGTTCACTTTTAGCTATTTTAGGTACTTATGAATCTCTCCTCAAAGTGCTGCTGAAAGTTAAAGAGTAGGGACACTCCACAGATTTCACTCTGAATCTTCGCTACTTTGCCACTTTGAGCCTAAAATAAAAAAAGCGTTAGAACAAACCATAAAGTTTATTCTAACGCTTTTTGTTGCTGACGGTTATCGGCTTAATTCACGATTAAATTGATAACAAAAATGTTATTAAAAATCAAACCAATGACCTATGCCTCTTCGTTACCGTAAGTAATTTGCTTGTATGAAGCACGAATCATCTCAGTACGACGAGAAATTGATGGCTTAATAAAAGCACTACGACGACGGAGTTGTTTAACTACACCAGTTTTTTCAAATTTTTTCTTAAATCTTTTTAACGCTTTGTCGATTGACTCGTTCTCTTTGATGTTGATAATCAGCATATTATATTTTTGTTTAAAATCTTATTTTGTAAATAGAGGTGCAAAGATAAGGATTTGAATTTTAAATGTCAAGAAAATTAATCAATAATCGACTGATAAATTATTCCATATTTTCACTAAAACTCCAATTCCCTAACCTCCTTGTCTCCCATTAACTTCTTTACCAATTTATCATGCTTAGAAATTCGCCCTCTTACCGACCAATTACTGATTATTAAGTCCTTGGTAATCAACTGTTTCTCTCGTTTGGCGGTGAGATTACATTGTTCAAAACTGTTCTCCAATTTCTTATAAATCGTTGGCGAATACTCACAGACGATTCTGTAATTACGAGTCTGCCCGAACCTTTCCATGATTACTTCTAATTTGACAAACAGCCCCAAAACGATATAAACGACAATTGTTCCCAAAAATGACAACATAATATGCCCGTCACCAATTGCCATACCCAGCGATGCCGTTACCCAAATAATGGTGGCGGTTGTGAGTCCTTTTACTCTATCGTCCATCTTAAAAATCACGCCTGCACCCAAAAATCCAATCCCCGTAACGACATTGGCAGCAATGCGATCTGGGGAGTTTTCCAAGCCCATTTTTTCAGAAAGAATCGTAAAAATGGTACTTCCTACGCATATCAGCGTAAACGTCCGCAAGCCTGCTGACTTACTTCTGTACTCCCGTTCAAGCCCAATTAATGCCCCCACAACGGTTGAAGCTAAGATTTTGATAAAATCGTCGTCATAAAAAATATGGTTGAAAAGTATTTGTAAGTCATTCATATTGCGGGGATTAGGGGTTGGGTGTTAGGCATTAGTGAAATAAGAAAAAACTAATAGCCGCTACGATGACTCGTAAACGGCTATTGTTTTTAATGTAATGATTAGAAAAATCATTGTGGAGCTTTATCAGTTACCATGACCATTGCTAAGTTCAAACGTGCAGCAATGTCGTAGATTTTAGCTAAATCTTGTACTGTACGATTTTGGTCTATCCGCAAAATAACTGTCTCTGAGTTTTTTTTCTTAGCTTCACTACCTAAATACGTTTCCAATTGGTCAAATGGAACAACTACATCATCAACAAAATAATTATCTTTTGAATCAACAGTCATTCTGATATTTTCCTTTGTAGGAGATTGTTCTGCGGTTGAGGATTGAGGTAAAAGAACCTTGATAGCCTCTGGACTTGCCAATGTAGAAATCATTAAAAAGAACATCATTAGAAAGAATAAAATATCTGACAATGCTCCCGTTTCCACTTCTGTTTGTTCTCTTGTACGTCTTCTTATGTTCATTTTCTTAGGCTTTTCCGTGAGCTGGTTTATGTAAAATATCTACAAAATCAATCGCTGTAACTTCCATTTTATTTACTGTACGGTCTATCATAGTTACTAAAAGAGTATAAAACATATAAGCTATAATACCAACGATTAACCCTGTTGCTGACGTTACCATTTTTTCATAAATCCCTGTTGATATTGTACCTATGTCAATTTTCCCACCACCATTTGTTGCTATATCGTGGAATGTACGAATCATACCCGCCACAGTTCCTAAAAAACCAAACATGGGTGCAATTTTAGCAATTGCCGATAAGATACCAAGATTTTTTTCCATATTGTAAATCTCAACACGGGCTGTATTCTCAATCGCTTTTTCAATATCGTTAATGGGAGACCCTAAACGATTCAATCCTTTTTCTAATAATTTAGCAATCGGAAATTGTGAATTTTTGCAATAGTTAATCGCACCTTGTACATTTCCACCCACAAGCATTTCACGAATTGAAAACAAAAAAGTGTTGTCCAAGCGAGATGTTTTCCGAATGTATAAATAGCGTTCAATAAACAAAAATAAAGCAATGAAAAACAAAACAAAAATGGGAACCATTACCAATCCACCTTTTTGTAATAGCCCGAATAATGTTAATTCGTCTATTTTAGACATACCATTTTGAACGGAAGTTGCAACGGTATCAGCGGTAATTACGGTACTTTGGAGGAGAATACTTAGAAGATTCTGCATAGTTTTTTACGGATTTTTCAGACCTCAGTTGAGGAACTTGGGTCTTTTTAAACAATTGATAAGGATTAATATTATAGCAAGTTTAACGAAAAAATCTGAATTTTATGATATTTTGTTAGGTATAAGTTATGAAATATGGGGTGTGAGGTGTGTAAATATTTGATTTTCAAATAGTTATGAAATAAATTGTATTATGGAATTTTAGGTAGTTTTTTGAAAAATCTAATTTGTAAGTCCTTGATTGTGAATGAATTAAAGAGTTTCGATATTTTAGTATAACAGGTTTCTAACCTGTTTATCGGACTCCATTAACAGGTTAGAAACCTGTTATGCTAATCTTCAAAAGTAACGCCTCATCAATCGTATGCCCCCCCTCGAAGGTATGAACTTGTACGTGAGGAATGACTTTTTGAATATCACTTTCGTATTGTTTTGTATCAATTTTTACTAAAAATTCATCCTCTTTTCCATAACACAAAACGACTTCTTTTTTAGTCAATTTTTGAGGGTCAATTACATCTTGAATACCATTCCCAAAATACCCCGCCCAGATGATTAATCTGTCGTATTTGATATGGTCATTCATGCACCAACGGGCGACAGTAGCCGTGCCTTGTGAGAATCCTAAAATATTGATTTTCAATTTATTAACATCTATATTTTGTAAAACGGTATCATACAAAAGATTCAAATAATTGACATAATCCACGATTTCAGAATCACGTCCTTCACGGGTCATCCACGTTGCTCCTACCCTACCCGAGAACTCTTTTAGGTAAAATCTTGACAAGGCTTCGGGGGCAATAATGACGGTTTTACCATCATCTAAATTCTTGAATTTTTTGATAAAAAACTCGGCTAATTGACCATAGCCATGAATGACAAACCAAACATTTTCAGTCTGTTCATTGATTTCTCCGATGGTAACGTAACGGGCAGTCCTTGGGATAATGAGTTGATGTTGTTGCATAAAGTTTTACCTAACGATTGTTTGGTAAAGATAAGTTTATTTCCTAATAAATTCAAAACCAAAATCCAAACCCAACTTTATAATCTGTGAAAGTTGTGAGTTCTTATTTTCTCCTTTTGGATTTTTCAAGATAAAGTCCAGATTATCAATGACTTCCGAGGAAATATCTTCAAATTTCTTAGGATAAGGTTGTCCATGAATATTGGCATACGTTGCAACGATGGCTCTTTCAAATTTATGAACCATACCTTTACAAACCTCATCTTTCACTAACCGAATAGCAATTGAGCCGTCTTCTGCCATTAAATTAGCAGGGAGATTTTTTCCTTTCGGATAAATAACTGTTAAAGGTTTTTCGGCAAATTCTACCAAATTCCACGCCAATTCTGGGACTTCCAAAACGTATTCGGACAGTTGTTCAATTTTAGAAATCAGAATGGTAAGTCCTTTTTTTTGAGGACGTTGCTTCAATAAAAGCAATTTTTCTATGGCTTTTTCATTACGGGCATCACAGCCTAATGACCAAACGGTATCGGAAGGATAAAGAATAATGTCACCTTTGCGGAGATGTTGGAGAGCGTCGTGGTACAAGGTTATGTTGTTTGTTGAAGTGCAAATTTAACCATTTATTCTGAATCAGGATTTTAAGATGGGTAGGATTTTCTTGCTGCTGAATAAAATTTTCAAATTAACCCATTTTCAAATTACTTCCCCTTCTCATACCCCAGTTTCCTCAAATAAAAAACTTCCTTCAAAGGGTCGTCAGCTCGTTTGGTTTCTATTTTACGAGTCCCCCAGACCACAAAATTTTGGTCGTACCAAGCCGCAACATTGGCTTCTTCGTCTGGTTTGGCTTTTTCGTCGGTTTTTATTTCAAAAGTTTCTTTTTCGCCTATGTGTTCGCTTTCTTTGAGTTGTTGCAGGTTGATTTTGCCCTTATTCAGATAAGCCAAAAGCCATTTATCATTCAGTTTTGAGACTTGTATTTGCTCCACCAAATCTTCACTCACCAAATTACCCATCACCAAAGCATTATCCCACAAAATTTTCCCCAATTTGTCAAACTCACATATCACAGCGTGGGTAAAAGTGTATTCTTCCTCACGCTTGACCTTATCCCCAGACTTTGCCCCTAAAATAGAAGCCGATAAAGAAGAGCTACTTTTGGATTGAGTATAATATATTTCTGCAATCAGAACCGAGCCTTTTTCAGTTGGTAAAAGACTGTGAACCAGTAGCTTATAACTAAAATTAGGTTCTTTCCCTTCCTTCTTTTTTTGTTCGATTTTCTCCTTCATTTTTTCCTGTCGCTTGGGAGACATATAGGTAAAAAAGTTTTTCATATCCCCAAATTTGATGATGCTTGTCCCCTTTTCAAGTCCTTCTTCCAAGCGAGTAAGATATAATCCTTTGGAAAATTCATTACAATTATTGGAATAATTACCGACTAAAAGCGTCTCCTTTTCATTGAGAGGCAACATTTTACCACTAATAAAACTTAGACTATTTCCATCCTCGCCAGGTACGTGTAGGGTACGTAAGGTTTTACCCTCCGCCGAATACGTCTGAATTGCCAAACCGCATTTCCCATTTCGTCTTTCCTTCACAATTACGTTAAGTTCGTTCCGTTTTTCATCGACCTCTAAACCGTTGATTTCCAAGTGTTCATCGTATAAACCATGTAAAACTGTACCTCTTTGATGAAAAAATGAGAAAGAAATTACGATGGGCTTATCGAAATAATTACCCCCCAAAAAAGCAGTATTTCCCAAGACTTTGAAGAATTCGACATCAACATTTCCCAATAATTTACCCTTAAATTCGTCAATTTCGCCCCTTTCTAAATCTATTCTAACGATATTTATTTTAGGAGTTTGAGGTTCTTGAAAAAGCCAGAAAAGATAATTTTCGTTCTGATAAGACATCACAGCCTCGAAATCCGCTTCGAGATTGAGGGTTGCTTGCCATTTTTCTTGGAGGTCGGTATCGTACTTATAAAACACCCAATTAGCTACATTTCGATTGAAAAAACCCTCTTTTTGCAAAGTCAAAAGCATCCCATTTTTATCCAAAGGTAATATCGAAATAGACTCATCAAACTTGGAATCTTTGGGAATATCAATTTGCTCGAGCTGATTAAGTTGAGCCACGGCGGAGGCAGAAAATAGCCCGAAAAATAGTATTTGGAATAGATATTTCATTGGCGAAAAATTCGTTGATGGAACAATTGGGAATTTGGATGTTCTTTGGAATTAAAATTAGGGAAAATTAATGGGAAATATGTATTTTTACCAACAGATTCAAACAAAATTGAAATATGACAACATTAGCTTTGGAAATAAATTCACGACAACATTTAGAAATGATGTTGTCGTTAGCTCAAAAACTCAAAATCAAAAGTAGGATTTTTGAAGATGATATAATGACTCCTTATGAGAAAAATATTAATGGGCAAAGTATGACTTTGAGTGAATTATCAGAACATCTGGAAGCCATTGCTGACAAAAATGATATGATGAGTTATGATAATTTTAAACAGAAATTAAGCGAATGGAAGTAGAATTTCAGTCAGAATATCAAATTGAAATCAGTAATCAGTTTTATGATAGTCTTGATGAAATTTTAAGGTATTTATTAGAAGTATCACTAAAATCTCACGAAGATTTTAAGAAAGATATTGTTAGTTGTATTGATAAATTATTTGTTTATCCTCTTTCATATCCAATTCTGAAAACCGTGAATACCAAACGAGTTTATCGTCATATCAATTTCAAAAAGAGCTATCATTTGATTTATTATGTTGAGGAAAATAAAATTTATCTAATTGATATTCAGCACATTAAACGTAATCCAAGTAAATTGAAATTTTTAGATAGAATATAATTCTCATAATCACTTTGATAAAAACTATGCAGACATTATCAGAAATAAAATCGGCTTTAAAGCCCATCAAAGATAAAAATCAATACAAAGAATATTTAAAACTCATTGATCAATTAATTGATTGTGAGGAAGATAGTCCCGAAGAAGAAGCCTTAGAGTTTGTTTCTATATTGGTAGAAGATTATGAAGAAAAGCATAACATAATTTAATCATGGAAGAGAATCAAGAATTTATAAAAGATGTAGAACAAAAAGCGTTAATTATCGCTCGTTTGTTGCAATTGATAAAAATGAATACAAATACGTTGAAACGCCATCGTGAGGCAGATAGCCCTGTTTCAATTATTGAACAGTACAAAGAAATTGGAGAAAGATATTTGACTGAATTAGCGGAGGTTATGCAAGGATTTGGCGTGAAGGCAAAATTTATGCCTTTGGATTTAGCGGCGTAAAATCAAAATATTTACCCATAAAAAAGTGATCGCCCATAAACTGATTACACTTTTATTTTTATCTTTGGAGAGTAAAGCGAATAATCATAAAAATCATGACACAAATAGAAGTTTTAAAGGGTTTTGAATCATTAAGCCCAAAGCAACGGCTTATGGTTGCCAAAAAGATTCAGACTACAATGTCTGATGAACTTTTTGCGGATTTGGATATGGAATTACCAGATATTGATATGTCTGAATCGGAAATAATGAAAGAAGTTAAAGCCGTTAGAACAATATTTTCCAGATGAAAACTAAAATAAATCTCAAAAAACTCCACCAAGCTGATTTGCGTGTCAATAGCTTAGTTGTGGAACTTTCACAAGAAGATGACAATGCTTTTAGTGAGTTTCTTAAAATAAAAAGAAAGGTAAGGATTTGGTGAATATGAAATAAAAATACAGAATTATCTATAAAAAAGTGGTCGCCCATAAATCGACCACTTTTTTATTTTTATCTTTGGGGGAATTAATAATCACAATCATGTTTGGCTATTTTTTCATATGCTAATACTGTTTAATTATGCAATCGTTTGATAAAAATAAAAGTCGAAGATATTTTAAAATGAAGGAACAGAATAAGTTTAAGTTTATTGATTTATTTGCAGGAATAGGTGGATTTCATTTAGCAATGCACCGCTTGGGAGGTGAGTGTGTATTTGCCTCAGAAGTTGATAATTTTGCTCGTCAAACATATCAGCATAATTTTAAAAAAACATCCCCTGAGCTATTTAATGATGGATTATTCAATGACGACATTAGAAATATAATGCCCGAAGAAATCCCTGATTTTGATGTTCTATGTGCAGGTTTTCCTTGTCAACCATTTAGTCA
>JAYUOX010000001.1:0-2514 GCA_043760595.1 Cytophagales bacterium | reverse complement strand
TTAAATTCTTCATAAAAATAAACCCTTCCAAGCGTTTAGAACGCTTGGAAGGGTTATTTGGCTAATTTTTTATGTTTTACTACTATAAAAATCTATTCAAAAATCACCGACTCACTCAGTTCTGACCAAGCCTCCATTTTATTCTTATAATTAGCCTCCACCACGTTCCGCTTGATTTTCATGGTGGGCGTGAGCATATTATTTTCAATCGTCCAGCCTCCTTTTACCACGATTGCTTGCTTGATGGCTTCATAATTTTTGAAACTTGGATTTACTCTTTTCACCGTTGTATCAATACTTTCAATCAAAGCCTGCCGTTCCATATTTCTGCCAATATCTGATAATACAACCAGTACAATTGGTTGTGGCAGACCTGCCCCAGCCACACAAACTTGTTCAAATATTGGATTAACTGCCAACATATTTTCGATGGGCGAAGGCACAATGTATTCCCCTTTGGCAGACTTGAACATATCTTTTACTCGTCCCGTAATTTTTAAATACCCGTCTGAGTCCACCTCGCCCATATCACCCGTACAGAGCCAACCGTCCTGTAAAAGTCCTTCCGTCAAGATGGGTTCTTTGAAATAACCAATCGTATTCCAAGGGGCTTTCATCTGGATTTCACCCGTTTCTGGGTCAATTTTGGTTTGTACTTTTGGGTATGGTTTTCCGACTGTTCCGCTTTTTACGGCATCAGCGGGCATCATTGAATGTGCACCAACATTTTCGGACATCCCGTAGGCTTCCCGAATTGTGATGCCTAATTTTTTGTACCAATCCAATAAACTCGGAGGCATTGGTGCTGCCCCCGTCAAAATCACTTTGGCATCGGCAAGTCCCAGCCCTTTCTGAACTTTTCCTTTGATAATTCCTTTGACGAATGGAATTTTCAGTAATAAATCCAATTTACTTTGGGTCATTTTTGAGAGGATGCCCTGTTGGAATTTCGTCCAAATCCTTGGAACAGCCAAAAAGTGCGTTGGCATAGCTTCTTGCAGATTTTTTTGAAAACTCTCGAGCGTATCAGCAAAGAAAACTATTCCGCCAGTTGCCATACTCGCTGACTCTACAATGTTACGTTCTGCAATATGACAGAGCGGTAAATAAGAGAAAAAACGGGCATTTGGCGTATCTAATTGTATTTCGTATTGAGTATCAACAATCGCACTAATGACTGCATCATTTGTTAGCATCACACCCTTTGGTACGCCCGTTGTGCCAGAAGTGTAAATGATAGTAAACAGGTCATCACCTTTGGGTTTAATATTTTCTTCCAAAGGGTCATATTTACTGATTACGCTATCCCATTCATCCATTTCAGAGGCAGGGCAGCCATCATAAAAATTAGGGAAAGCAATACATTTTACACTCGCAGGAATACCGTCTTTCATCGTTTTCCAAGAGTCTAACTTACCCACAAACAGCACTTTACATTCTGAATGTACCAAAACTTGATTGATTTGCTCAGAAACCAAAGTAGGATAAAAAGGCACGGAAATATGCCCAGACATCATAATTGCCAAGTCTGACATTATCCAGTGAGCACAGTTTTTTGAAACAATACCGATATGACTTTTTTCGGGTAGGTTCATAGCTTTTAAAGCTGCCGCCATTCTACGGACTTGATTGCCAACTTCTTTAAACGAATATTCTTTTCTATCCTCGCCCAAAGGCTGACTTAGATAAATATTGTCGGGCGTATTAATTTCCCAGTAGTGGAAATTTTCAACAGGGGTTTTAAATTCAATCATGACTTGTGATTTTATTGGTTTCCAAAATGACTTGTGGTAATGAAATTCGTTTCAAAAAATAATTTGGGATAAGTTATTAAATTTTCTGTATTATCGTTACATTTGTTATGAAAAAAGTACAATAAATTTTTATCTTTTTCGTCCTAACCAATAAAAAACACACAATCATGAAATTACAGGCAGTCCTTCGTGTCCTGTTAATTAGCACTTTGGTACTAATGCTCGGGTACGTTTTTCTTCAAAGTTTTGATTCGTTTGCTTCGCACGCTTTCAAGAGACCTTAATTTTAGTTTAACTCATTCAAACGCTGGTAATTTATTACTGGCGTTTTTTATTAAAATCCTTGACAGAAAAGTAAGTAGTCAATACTATTAAAACGACGTTTTGATTTCCTGTAATTTGATGGTTTTCAGGGGACTGAGCTCCGAAAATCGAACATTGAAATACGAATAACTACTCATAAATCTATCGAAGATTTTTGTATTTTATAAATATATTTTATTAACATTCAATTGTATATTTGTTTTCTTCTTTCAAAATCAAAAAACATTTAACTCATGCAATTATCTAAAAACCTTCGCTACGGAATTTCTTTTACTTTCCTCGGAATTGTCTTATTCTCAACGGCTTACCAAAATACTTCCACCAGCCGATTCATTAATCATTATGTTGATTCTGTGCTGACGGATGCTCAAAAACGACTTCCCGAAAATGCTTTAATGGGTATAAAAGTAGCTGATGGTTTAGAGGCAAAAACCTT